>NZ_JAPCIY010000009.1:0-90995 GCF_027707645.1 Aeromonas sp. QDB30
GGCAAGCGATTGGGCCGCTGCCCACAGGAGTGGTTGAGGGCCGTGGTCAGGGCGTGCATCGAGAAGACAGATTATCCCATCCCGGCAGAACTGATGCCGTCAACCCCGTCCTGGTGAATAGATACTCGTCCAGGCTCTCCCTGATCAACGCCAGCGCCGTCGTCTTGTCGAGGGGAGCCGGCCCGAGCGACACCAGACGCCCGTTGACCTTGAGGGTCGGGGGGGCATCGACCGTGATGAAGAGATCCGAGCCCTTTTGTTCAACCAGTGCGGCGAGCAGAACATCCATGTTCATGGCGATTCCTTGGGTGTGCGAGCTTAAATGGTATTGGGATCGACAGCCTTGGCCTTGGCATCAAGGGAGGCGACGACCCCCCGGTTGACCAGCTGCTTGAGGCTCTGGTCCATGGTCTGCATGCCGTGGGTCATCCCGGTCTGGATGACGGAATAGAGCTGGGCCACCTTGTCTTCCCGGATGAGGTTTCGCACCGCCGGGATCCCCAGCATGATCTCGTGGGCCGCCACCCGGCCGCCACCGATACGCTTGAGCAGGGTCTGGGAGATGACCGCCCGCAGGGATTCGGAGAGCATGGATCGCACCATGTCCTTCTCCGAGCCGGGGAAGACGTCGATGATGCGGTCGATGGTCTTGGCGGCCGAGGAGGTGTGCAGGGTGCCAAACACCAGGTGACCGGTTTCGGCGGCGGTCATGGCGAGGCGGATGGTTTCGAGGTCCCGCATTTCACCTACCAGGATGATATCCGGGTCTTCCCGCAGGGCCGAGCGTAGGGCGTTGCTGAAGCTCTTGGTGTCGCGGTGTACTTCCCGCTGGTTCACCAGGCAGCGCTTGTTCTCGTGCACAAATTCGATGGGATCCTCGATGGTGAGGATGTGGTGGTGGAAGTTGTCATTGATGTAATCGACCATGGCGGCCAGGGTGGTGGATTTGCCCGAGCCGGTGGGCCCAGTCACCAGCACCAGGCCGCGAGGGTACTCCGCTATCTTGCGAAATATCTCCGGCGCCCCCAGATCGTCCAGGGTCAGAACGGTGCTCGGGATGGTACGAAACACCGCGCCCGAGCCGCGCGCCTGCTGGAAGGCGTTGACCCGAAAGCGTGCCATGCCGGGTACTTCGAAGGAGAAGTCCACCTCGAAGTTCTCCTCCAGCTCCTTGCGCTGGTGGTCATTCATGATGTCGTAAATGAGAGCATGGACTTCCCGGTGATCCAGGGCGGGCAAATTGATCTTGCGAACCTCCCCATCAACCCTGATCATCGGGGGGACCCCGGCCGAGAGGTGTAGATCCGAGGCCTTATGCTTTACACTGAATGCCAATAACTCTGTGATATCCATAGATTTGTTATTCTCCCATCACAAGATTACGAACGAAATATGAGCCAGATTGCCCAGCACCTGCTTCAGGTAAAGGAACGTATTGTAGAGGCTGCCCGGCGTGTTGGCCGCAGCCCAGATCACATCCAGTTGCTTGCTGTCAGCAAAACCAAGCCGCTGGGGGACATTCAGGCTGCCTATGCCGCCGGTCAGCGGCGCTTTGGCGAATCCTACGCCCAGGAGGCCGCGCTCAAGATTGATGCCTTGCGCGAGCAGAACGCCTGTACAGACATAGAGTGGCACTTTATCGGCCCGCTGCAATCGAACAAGTCCAAGCTGGTGGCGGAGCGGTTCGACTGGGTTCAAAGTGTCGATCGCGACAAGCTCATCGAACGCCTCAACAACCAGAGACCGAGTGGGCTCGCGCCGCTAAATATCTGTCTGCAAATCAATATTAGCGGAGAGAGCAGCAAATCCGGTACGTCGGAGCAAGAGATTTTCCGCCTGGCCTCCCTGGTGGCCCAAAGCGAGCGGCTGCGGTTGCGCGGTCTGATGGCCATCCCCGAGCATACCCGCGACGAGGGGGTGCTGGCGGCCCAGATGGCGCGCATGCAGGCTCTGTTCACCGAACTTGCGCAACAATACCCGAGCGTCGACACCCTTTCGATGGGGATGACCGAGGATCTCGAGCCGGCCATTGCCCATGGCAGCACCATGGTGCGGGTCGGGACCGCCATCTTCGGGGCCCGTGACTATTCATGAGCAAGAGCCGGGGCGAGAAACATCCCGGTCGTGCTTTTTTCAGGTAAACAGGCGCGTGTGATGCTGTCAGCCCGCACAGGCTGGGTCGGCATCCGCTGCGATGTCAGTAACAGGAGTGTTTGATGCAGCAGAGAACCCTCGCCTTCATCGGGGCAGGCAACATGAGCCGCAGTATCATTGCCGGCCTCATCCAGGCGGGTTACCCGGCAGAGCGTATCATCGCCGCCAATCCCAGCCGTCCCAAGCTGGACGAACTGGCCAGCCAGTTCGGCATCCGTATCACCCAGGACAACGCCGAGGCGGCCCGGGAGGCCGAGGTGATCGTGCTGGCGGTCAAGCCCCAGCTGATGGCGGGCATGCTGACGGCACTGGTGGCCGAGCTTGGCTCGCTGGATGGCAAGTTGCTCATCTCCATCGCTGCCGGCATTCGCGTCGCGCGCTTGCAGGAGATGGCAGGCGGTCACGATCGCATCATTCGCACCATGCCCAACACCCCCTCCTTGCTGGGGCTGGGGATGACCGGGCTCTATGCACCGCCCGCCATCGGGCAGGCCGATAGGGCGGTGGCCGAACAGATGATGCAATCCGTGGGCAAGACCCTCTGGGTGGAGCAGGAGGCCGGCATCAATGGCGTCATTGCGGCGGCGGGCAGTGCCCCGGCCTACTTCTTCCTGTTCATGCAGGCGATTGCCGAGGAGGCCGAGGCCATGGGCTTTACGCCGGAGCAGGCTCGTCTGCTGGTGCAGCAAACCGCCCTGGGGGCGGCCGCCATGGTGGAACAAAATCCCGATCTGTCGCTGCAGACCCTGCGCGAGCAGGTGACCAGCAAGGGCGGGACCACGGCCGAGGCCGTCAAGACATTCCAGGAGCAGGGGCTGATGCCGCTGACCGCAAGAGCCATGCAGGCGGCCGTTACCCGGGCCGGCGAAATGGAAACCCTTTTCTGAATCCCTTTTAGCAAGGAGCCCGGATGAACACGGCTTACTTTTTGATTAACACTGTCTTTGATCTCTACCTCATGGTGGTGCTGCTGCGGGTCTGGCTGCAGTGGGCGCGGGCCGACTTCTACAACCCCATGAGCCAGATGGTGGTCAAGCTGACCAACCCGCTGGTGGTGCCCCTGCGCCGCGTCATCCCGGGTTTTGGCGGGCTGGACATGGCCTCTGTGCTGCTGGCGCTGCTGATCGCCTTTGGCAAGTTGGTCCTGCTCAAGAGCATGAATGTGCTGCAGGCGGACTGGCTCACTCTCTGTCTGTTTGCGACGCTCACCGTGTTGAAGAAGGCGGGTTCCATGATCTTCTGGATCCTGCTGATCCGCGCCATCCTGAGCTGGGTCAGCCAGGGTCGCAACCCCATTGAATACGTGATGCACCAGCTCACTGAACCCTTCCTGGCCCCCATTCGCCGCATCCTGCCTGCACTGGGCGGGCTGGATCTCTCCGTGCTGGTCGCCTTCATCGCGCTGCAGGCCATCAACTACCTGATGGGGGATCTGTTCGGCCAGTTGTGGTGGATGATCTGATGCCCGCTGTCCTGCTGGAAGGGGACGAGCTGGTGTTGCATCTGATGATCCAGCCCAAGGCGAGCCGGGATCAGATCATCGGATTGCACGGTGACGAGTTGAAAGTGGCCATCACGGCACCGCCGGTGGATGGTCAGGCCAACAGTCACCTGATCAAGTACCTGGCCAAGCAGTGCAAGGTGGCCAAGGGGCAGGTTCGCATCCTGCGGGGGGAGCTGGGTCGGCACAAGACGGTCGCCATCGACGCGCCAAAACAGATCCCCGCCGAGATTGCCGCTCTGCTCGATAATCAGGGTTGATACGAGAGGGATGACATCATGAAAACAGCCTGGATGAGTTGCCTGCTGGCACTCCTGATGACGCTGCCGCTGCGGGCTGAGCAGATGCAGGAGCTGGGCCCCTGGAAAGTGCACTACAGCGCGTTCAACTCCAGCTTCCTCACCCCCGAGGTAGCCAGGACCTATGGCCTGGAGCGCAGCCGCTATAACGGCATCGTCAATATCGCGGTGCAGAACAAGCAGGGGGTGGCACAGGCGGTGGGGATCAGCGGCGAAGCCCGCAATCTGACCGGCACCCTTCGCCCCCTGAATTTTCAGGAGGTGAAAGAGGGGAATGCCATCTATTACCTGGCAGTGCTGCCCTATCGCAATGAGGACACCTACCAGTTCACCCTGAAGATCATGGGGGAGGGGCAGCAGCAGACGCTGACCTTCCAGCAGACCTTCTACGTCGACTAGATTGCAGGGTGAATGCAGATGCCCTGCCCCCACGGGGGCGGGGCATTTTTTTGCCCGGTGAACCTGTGCTCGACGTCAGTGGCTGGCCAGGGGATAGGTAAACAGGGCCAGGTGGGCGAAGTTGAACAGGAAGTGGAGCAGGATGGCGACACTGAGGCGCCCGCTCAGCTGGAACGCCAGGCCATAGCAGGCCCCCGCCAGCGCGGCGAACAACACCAGCAACGGGCCACCGGCAAGATGGGCTGCGCCGAACAGCAGGCTGGCGACCAGGAGACCTGCCCAGGGCGTGCTTCGGCTTGCCACCCCTTGCTGGATGCATCCCCGGAACAGCGCTTCTTCCGCCACGCAGGTGAACAGCAGGTTGTTGAACGCGAACAGCCACCACCAGTGGGGCAGTCCCGCTTCGGGTTTGAGGGCGCCCAGTTGCCAGGCGGTGATGAGCAGGGCAGCGAGCGGCAGGATGAGCAGGGCCAGCGGCCGCCAGCGCATCGTTCCACCCGGGCCGAGCAGGCCGGGGATGGCCAGCAGCAGGGCGAAGAAAATGAGCGGCTTGTCCAGATTGAGGTAGAGGGTGAAGGGCACGCTGGCCGGGCCCGCCTGTACCTTGTCGAGCACCCTGAGATTGTCAAAGCCTGGCACCAGATGCAGCGTCAGGGCGAGGGACCACAGCAGTACCAGCGTCAGTGCGACGCCGCGCCAGGGTGGGGGCAGGGTGGGGGTACGCCAGGCCAGCAGCAGACCGGCGAGGCTGACAAGAGCGGCGAGGGGCGCGAGTCGCTCAAGCCAGAGGGCGGTAAGCAGGGCTAGTCCCAGCAGGAGCATGCCGGGCCTGGTCCGGCGGGCGAGGCAGCAGAGTACGGCCAGCCCCAGGACGAGCCAGATGAGGATATCGGGGAGTGGTAACATCGAGTCTCCTTGTATGAATGAAGGGCGCACCTTAACGATCCCCATGGTCTGGTTCAAGGAAAAGGGGGTGGCCGAGACTGGCCGGCAGAAGACGCGCAATGAAAAGCCGGAGCTGGGCTCCGGCTTGGACGGCGGCAAGATGCCACCGAGAGAGGCGATGGCCTTCCCGTATCAGCGACCGGACTCGGCGATGACCCGGGCGATGATGTCGGCGCGTTTGCTGGCTTCCAGCTCGCCCAGGGCGATGAGACCGGCCTTGAAGATGACGTTCTTCGGCAGACTGACGTCATCCAGGGTGGTGATGGCCTCGACGTGCATGCCGTTCAGGCGGCTGGCATCGCGCGGGCTCAGGTTGACCTGGGTGTTCAGCACCTGCTTGCCCTTCTTCTTGGGCTGGGCGGGTTTCTTCGGTTGATCCAGCTCGTCTTCCGGCAGTTCGTCATCAAAATCGTAAATGGACATAGTCAATCCTGTTGGGTTGCAAGGGGCATGCTCGCCCGAATGGGGGTAATCAGCCCATATCCTCGTTGCGGATAAAGGCGCGCCAGGAGCCGAGTACCTGGGCAAAATCTTCCAGCCCGCACATGGCCAGCTGTTCATCATCGTAGTAGGCGAGATCGTCGAGATCCTCGTCCTGCTCGATATTGAGGACATTGGCCTTCACCTCGGCTTCCTCGTGGGTCAGCAGCAGGGAGTAGTCGCCCCCCAGCAGCCGGTATTCGGTGCGGGTCCGGCTGGAGAGCTGGTCGATGATGGCGAACAGCTCGTCGAGCTTCTCCTCGTCCTTGCCCACCTCGTCGATCAACCACTGGCCGATGGCTTCATGGCCCATGGAGAACCGGGCGCGATAGCCACCGAACGGGTCGCGGCGAAATTCATAATCCATAGCGGAGTCCATATCGGAGGGTGAAACCACCACGGCGCAAAGCGGCATGATGCCGGATCCTTGATCCATGGTGGGGCACTGATAGCGTAAAGTGGCCTATTCTAGCGATCCCCCCCGCGCTTGTCTTGATGATGTGGGATCTTTAACGGGTGATCCCGGTGATGGCGCACGCCGGGGACCCTGTCAACGAATGGTATGGAGAGGTAATGCAGCTCAACGACGCGCTCGCGCATCAGATAGTCAGCCGGGCGATGAAGATCCTCTCGTTCTCGGTCAACGTCATGGATGAACGGGGACTCATCATTGCGTCCGGCAATCCGGAGCGGCTGCACCAGCGCCACGAGGGGGCCGTGCTGGCCCTGACCGAGAACCGGGTGGTGGAGATAAGCGAGGCCACCGCCCGGGAGCTCAAGGGGGTGAGGCCCGGCATCAACCTGCCCATCGCCTATCAGGGGGAGCTGCTCGGTGTCATCGGCATCTCTGGGGATCCGGACATCGTGCGTGCTTACGCCGAGCTGGTGCGCATGACCGCCGAGCTCATCCTGGAACAGGCGGCGCTCACCGAGCAGTTGCAGTGGGACAAGCGCCACAAGGAGGAGCTGGTGTTGCAGCTCATTCGCGACGAAGGGCGGGCCGATCAATTGCAACAGGTGGCCCGCTTCCTCGAGCTGGATCTCGCCCAGCCCCGGGTGGTGGCCGTGCTGGCGCTGGAGGAGGCCGAGCCCGCCCAGGTGAGGGAGCTGGTTCACCTGCTGGAAAACCCGGAGCGGGACAACCTGGTGGCCATCAACGGCCTGGACGAGATAGTGGTGCTCAAACCCGCCCAGCTCAGCGACGGCGTCTGGCAGTCGGCGCAGGAGCGCAGCCGGATCCGGCAGCTGCTCTCCCGTATTCCCCATTTCAAGGTTCGCATCGGGGTGGGTGATTACTTCGCCGGCATCCCCGGGCTGGCGCTCTCCTACCAGACGGCGCGAGACACCTTGCGCCGTGGCATGCGCCAGTCGCCCCGCAAGCAGGTCTATTTCTTCGAGGATTACCGGCTCTCAGTGCTGCTCGGCACCCTGGCGGACTCTTGGCAGGCGGATCAGCTGCGGGCTCCGCTGCAAAAGCTGGCGCAGGAGGACACAAAGGGAACGCTGCAAAAGACGCTGCGCCAATATTTCTTGCAGGATTGTGATCTGCATCCCTGTGCCGAAGCCCTGTTCATTCACCCCAACACCCTGCGTTATCGACTGACCCGGATAGAGCAGATAACCGGTTTGAATTTCAACAAGTTAGATGACAAATTTCTGCTCTATCTCGGGCTCAGTCTCGATAGCTGATTTGTCTTTTCCAACAAAAATACAAGGCCGGTAAATGCTTTTTTTGGTTTTATGGCCAAAGCATTCCAGGCGGGGATCCCCATAATGGCGCCACTCATTACAACAACAAGGTGCCCGTCATGATCCCAGTCTCCGCGCTCGGCGCGCTCGCCGCGCTCTCCATCGCCATCTTCCTCATCCTGAAGAAGGTGCCGCCCGCTTACGGCATGATTGTCGGTGCCCTGGCCGGTGGCCTGATCGGTGGCGCCGACCTGACCCAGACCGTCGCCCTGATGATCGGCGGCGCCCAGGGGATCACCACGGCAGTGATGCGGATCCTGGCGGCGGGTGTGCTGGCCGGGGTGCTCATCGAATCGGGCGCCGCCACCACCATCGCCGAGACCATCGTCAAGAAACTCGGCGAAACCCGCGCCCTGCTGGCCCTGGCGCTGGCCACCCTGATCCTGACCGCGGTCGGCGTCTTCGTGGACGTGGCCGTCATCACGGTCGCCCCCATTGCGCTGGCCATCGCCCGCCGTGCCGATCTCTCCAAGGCGGCCATCCTGCTGGCGATGATCGGCGGTGGCAAGGCGGGCAACGTCATGTCTCCCAACCCCAACGCCATCGCGGCAGCCGATGCCTTCCACCTGCCTCTCACCTCGGTGATGGCGGCGGGCATCATTCCCGGCCTGTTCGGTCTGGTGATGGCCTACTGGCTCGCCAAGCGCCTCAACAACCGGGGCAGCAAGGTGGCCGCCGACGAGGTGGTGAGCTTTGACGGTGCCAAGTTGCCCGGCTTTGCCGCCGCCATCAGTGCGCCCCTGGTCGCCATCCTGCTGCTGGCCCTGCGTCCCATCGCCGGCATCGTGGTGGACCCGCTCATTGCGCTGCCTCTCGGCGGCCTGGTCGGTGCCCTGATGATGGGCAAGTTCACCAAGGTGAACCAGTTTGCCGTCTCGGGCCTGGCCCGCATGGCGCCGGTGGCCATCATGCTGCTGGGGACGGGTACCCTGGCGGGCATCATCGCCAACTCCGGCCTGAAAGATGTGCTCATCAGCGGCCTGACCGCTTCCGGTCTGCCCTCCTATCTGCTGGCCCCCATCTCCGGTGCCCTGATGTCGCTGGCGACCGCCTCGACCACGGCCGGGACTGTGGTGGCCTCCAACGTGTTCAGCGCCACTCTGATTGAACTGGGGATCAGCAGCCTGGCAGGGGCCGCCATGATCCACGCCGGCGCCACCGTGTTTGACCACATGCCCCACGGCTCCTTCTTCCATGCCACCGGCGGCAGCGTCCACATGGGCGTCGGCGAGCGGCTCAAGCTCATCCCCTACGAAACCGCGGTCGGTCTGACCATCGCCGTTGTCTCCACCCTGATGTTTGGCGTGTTTGGCCTCGCCTAAGGAACTGATATGAAAATTGTGATCGCCCCCGATTCATTCAAGGAGAGCCTGAGCGCCATGGCGGTGGCCGATGCCATCGAGGCCGGTTTCAAGCAGGTGCTGCCGGATGCCACCTACGTCAAGCTGCCCATGGCCGATGGCGGCGAGGGGACGGTGCAGTCTCTGGTGGATGCCACCGGTGGTCGCATCCTGCCGGTCGAGGTGACCGCCCCCCTCGGCAACAGGGTGCAGGGCTTCGTGGGCCTGCTGGAGGATGGCAAGCGCGCCGTCATCGAGATGGCGGCGGCCTCCGGCCTTCATCTGGTGGCGCCCGAGCTGCGCAATCCGCGGCTCACCTCCAGTGTCGGCACCGGGGAGCTGATCCTGGCCGCGCTGGAGATGGGGGTGAACCACCTCATCCTCGGCATCGGCGGCAGCGCCACCAATGACGGCGGTGCTGGCATGATCCAGGCACTCGGCGGCAAGCTCCTGAAAGCAGATGGTACCCCCATCGCGCCGGGCGGTGCCGGTCTGGCCGAGCTGGCCACCATCGACCTGAGCGGGCTGGATCCCCGTCTGACCGGACTCACCATCGAGGTGGCCTGCGACGTGGACAATCCGCTGTGCGGCCCGAAAGGGGCGTCCGCCGTGTTCGGTCCGCAGAAGGGGGCAACTCCCGAGATGGTGGCCGAGCTGGATGCCAATCTGGCCCGTTACGCGGACTGCATCGAGCAGGCGCTTGGCAAGCAGGTGAAGGAGATCCCGGGAACGGGGGCCGCAGGCGGCATGGGGGCAGCCCTGGTGGGGCTGCTCGGCGCCGAGCTCAAACCCGGCATCCGGATCGTCATCGAGGCGCTGAACCTGGCCGAGGCGGTGGCCGATGCGGATCTGGTCATCACCGGCGAGGGCCGCATCGACAGCCAGACCATCCACGGCAAGACGCCCATCGGGGTGGCTCGCTGTGCCAAGCAGTTCGGCAAGCCGGTGATCGGCATCGCCGGATGCCTCACCGATGACTGCGGCGTGGTGCACGAGCACGGGCTGGATGCGGTGTTCGCCGTGGTCAATCGGGCCATGTCCCTGCCGGAGGCGCTGGCCACCGCCACCACCAACCTGCAGCTCACGGCCCGCAACGTGGCGGCTCTCTACCTGCTGCGCAAATGACCCTCTCTCCTGGCCGATGCGGTGCATCGGCCTGACCCTGCCCCGTGCAGCAGAGTGAGCGGCCCGGCGTGGCACCTCTGACGCACTTGCCGATCCTTGGGTCGGCTTTTTTTATTATCCTGCTGTCTTTCATATGGTTTTTGTATTCTGACAAGGGGCTTTGCGGCATAGTGATCTCCCGACAGTGAGGGAGCCACGAGAAACAAGGCCCGCCTGAGGGAGGGCTTCCCATTCCGGGGGGCAATATGCGAGGAGCGAGCCATGATCCTGCTGACCCTGGGGGTGGTGTTGTTCACCCTGACTCATCTTTACCCCTGTTTCGCGGCACAGCACCGCGCCCGTCTGCGGGAGCGGCTGGGGGAGAACCGCTACAAGGGGCTCTTCTCGCTGCTGGTGTTCGTCGCCATCGGCGGCATCCTCGCAGGCTGGCGCAGTGCCAGCCCCATGCCCCTCTATTTTCTGCCTGTCTGGGGGCCCACCCTGGTGATGGGGATCATGCCGATCGCCCTTGTCCTGCTGTGTGCGGGGCAGGGGGCGAACCATTTCCGTCGTTGGCTGGTGCACCCCCAGCTGCTCGGGGTGCTGCTCTGGTCGGGGGCCCATCTGGCGGTGAACAGCGAGGCGCGTTCCCTGGTGCTGTTTGGCGGGCTCGGTCTCTGGGCTCTCATCAGCATCGCCTGGATTTCGATGCGGGAGTGGGGCCGTCACCCCCGTGCCGCCGCCACCTGGCAGGGGACGGGGATCAGTCTGGGGGCGGGGCTGGCCCTCACGGCTCTGCTTATCTTCTGGGGACACGGCTGGCTGACCGGGATCCCCCTGCACTGATCCCTGAACCAGATTCCGGGGTCTTGCGTATGATGGACAAAACAATGGGAGTCACGTCGATGAAATGGTTCACCCTGCTGCTGATGCTCGGCTCGGGTGCGGTCTCCGCCGCCTGCCCCGATTACTTCAACGTGGAGATGCGGGAGCTCAACAGCACCCAGCGCCACAACCTCTGCCAGTTGACCGAGGGCAAGGTGGTGCTGGTGGTCAACACCGCCTCCTACTGCGGTTACAGCGGTCAGTTCCGGGATCTGGAAGCCCTCTATCAGGGCTACAAGGAGAAGGGGCTGATGGTGCTGGGCTTCCCTTCCAACGATTTCTGGCAGGAGGCGGGCAACGAGAACAAGACCGCCGAGGTGTGCCGCCGGGACTACGGGGTGACCTTCCCCATGTTCAACCGGGTGGCGGTGCGGGGTTCGGATGCGGTGCCGCTGTTCAAGGGGCTGGCCGCTGCTGCCGACGGTGATGCGCCCAACTGGAACTTCCACAAGTACCTGGTCGGGCGGGACGGCAAGCTGATTGCGAGCTATGGCGCCAACCAGAATCCGTCGGATGATCCTCTCAAACAGCAGATCATCGATGCCCTGGGGCACTGACCCTACCCCATGGCGAGCCGCTCTGGAATAATGCGGCCCCGCCATCCACTCCGGTGACTCCGTGCTGCAACGTCTTCCCCAAATGGTGATCTTCGATGCCCTGGTTCGTGAACAGGGCATCTCGGCGGCTGCGCGCCGCCTCGGGGTCTCCAAATCCCACATCAGCAAGCAGCTCGCCCTGCTGGAAACCGCGCTCGGCGCCCAGCTGGTACAGCGCACTACCCGCCGTTTCGGGCTCACCGAACTGGGTCAGGAGTATGCCCGCCACTGCCGCGCTCTGGTGGCGGTGGCACTGGAGGCGGAGTCCATGGTGGCGGAGCGCCGTGGCAAGGTGAGCGGCGTGCTCCATCTGGGGGTTGGTCAATCCTTCGGGAGGTTGCACGTGATCCCGCGCCTCAAGGCGTTTCAGGCACGTTATCCGGATCTGGAGCTGGAGGTGTCCCTGTTCGATCACCGCACCAATCTGGTGGATGAGGGGCTGGATCTCTGGATCACCACCTACGAGGACAAACCCGAGTCCCTGGTAGGGCAGCGACTGGCAGACATCGGCTTCGTGCTGGTGGCCTCGCCGGATTATCTGCTGAGTCACGGCACGCCACTGCACCCCAGGGATCTGGCCCATCACAATTGCATCACCTACCAAAGCCGGGAGCGGCGCTACCACGAGTGGTCATTTCGCCAGGGCAAGGAGCGCCAGACGGTGCAGGTGGCGGGCAACTATCGGGTGGATCTGGCGGAAGCGGTGCGGGACGCCGCCCTGGCCGGGCTCGGCATCGCCTATGTGGCCAACTACCTGCTGGACAAGGAGCTGCAATCTGGTCAGCTCATCCCTCTGCTGCCCCAGTGGCAACCGAACCAGAAGATGGCGGTGCACGCCGTCTATGCAAGGCGAGAGCATCTGGATCCCAAGATCCGCCTCTTCATCGACTTCCTCAAGGAGAGCTTCGGACCCGGGCCCTACTGGGCGCAGCGACTCGCACCCTGGCTCGGGGGGAAATTGTCCTGCACCGAGGAATAATCGTTTCCATACAAGAACACTGGCGTGAGTGCGGTTTCAAAGTTGTGTCAAATCAGTCAGTTGGCGCAACCGATATCGTGCAAACGTTTTTGCTAACAGGGTTGTAACCCGGCGGGGTTGCGGCGGTGAGGGGAGGGGAGCAGAATCCGCGCCCATCTTCAGCCTCACTGGATGGAATCCCCATGATTGCCCTGCTTGGTATCCTGAGCATCCTGGCCCTGGCCGCACTCTGCTCTGATAATCGTCGTCGTATCCCGTTGCGAACAGTGGGCTTTGCCCTCTGCCTGCAAGTGCTCTTCGCCGCCCTGGTGCTCTGGCTGCCCGCCGGTCAGCAGGTCTTGAACGGTGTCAGCGAGAGCGTCAGCAGCGTCATCGGCTACGGCCAGGAGGGGATTGCCTTCCTGTTCGGGGATCTGGCCAAGTTCAAGCTGGGCTTCATCTTCGCCTTCAACGTGCTGCCGGTGATCATCTTCTTCTCCGCGCTGATCGCCATCCTCTATCACATCGGCCTGATGCCCAAAGTGATCGCCCTGCTCGGCGGCGGCCTGCAGAAATTGCTGGGCACCGGCCGCGCCGAGAGCCTCTCTGCCACCGCCAACATCTTTGTCGGCATGGTGGAAGCGCCGCTGGTGGTCAAACCCTATCTCTCCAGGATGTCCGATTCCCAGTTCTTTGCGGTGATGAGCTGCGGGCTGGCCTCGGTAGCTGGCGGCACCCTGGTGGGCTACGCCAGCATCGGGGTCGAGCTGAAATACCTGATTGCGGCGGCCTTCATGTCCGCCCCTGCCGGGCTTGCCATGGCCAAGATCCTGGTGCCGCCCGCCGCGCAAGAGGAAGATCACCACGAAGACGTGGAGATCCCCCGCGCCACCAACGTCATTGAAGCGGCCGCCGATGGTGCCATGGCGGGTCTCAACATCGCCGTCGCCGTGGGGGCGACCCTGCTGGCCTTCGTCGGCGTGATCGCCCTGCTCAACGGCCTGCTGGGCTGGGCCGGCGACCTGGTGGGGCTGGAGCTGAGCTTCCAGATCATCCTGGGCTGGCTGTTTGCCCCCGTCTCCTGGCTCATCGGCGTTCCCTGGGATCAGGCCCAGGCGGCTGGTGCCCTGATCGGCACCAAGATCGTCATCAACGAGTTCGTCGCCTTCATCGCCCTGGTGCAGGATCAGACCCTGAACGAGTCGAGCAAGGCCATCGTCACCTTCGCCCTGTGCGGTTTCGCCAATATCTCTTCCATGGCGATCCTCATCGGCGGCCTGGGGGCCATGGTGCCGGAGCGCAAGTCCTTCATCGCCCGCTATGGCATGCGCGCCATCCTGGCGGGGGTGCTGGCAAACCTGATGAGCGCCTCCCTGGCAGGCTTGTTCCTCGCCCTCTGATAGACCCTGGAAGTCAGCACCTTCCAATCATTGCCCGCTTCGGCGGGCTTTTTTGCACCCGCTTGCAGGCAAAAAAAAGCGCCTCTGGGGAGGCGCGGGGAAAAGACAGATTGGAAGCGTCACATGGGTGCCACCTGAATGAGGGATGAGCCGTCCCATCCAAGTGTGAAGCCATGATGCCTGATGCTCTCTGAAGCGCTTCTGAGGCGATTCTTCATACTGTGTTCATTTTCAAAATGCTGCTGCAATGTGATTTTTAAATGTTTGATGCTGAAATAAAATAAATAATCGGTGATTTATTTTGTTGTGCGGCTCAAAGGAAAGATGAATCGGGGCGGTGGGCACGCTCCTGCCATGGGGCGGATCCGGCGACAGATTATCCCGGTGCCGGCTCAACGCATCATGTAACCATGCTGCCAGATGGCAAGCAACCAGCATGTGATTGGGGTGTTTCCCGTCATGGGCAGTGCAACGCCGCCTGCGGTCTGTTGTTGGGACCAGCAACTCGTATGTGATGGAGATGCCGCTCGTCAGAGGATCCGCGCGAGTGGCCTGTGGTCTGTGGTGCCTGCACCCGCAATCCGCATTTGACAGGAGGCGCGCCCTTTCATGGGGTCAGCGCGAAGTGGTCTGCGGTCTCCTGCTCCAGTGCCAGCAACCAGCGCTTGATGGGGATGCCTCCTCCGTAGCCGATCAGTTCACCGCTGCGCCCTATGACCCTGTGGCAGGGCACTATGATGCTGAGGGGATTGCGGCCGTTGGCGGCGCCCACCGCCCGCACCGCCCTGGGGTTGCCGATGGCCTCTGCAATCTGGAGGTAGCTGACGGTCTCGCCGTAGGGGATGTCGCACAGCGCCTGCCACACGGCCTGCTGGAATGGTGTGCCCGTGGCGGCCAGGGGGAGATCGAAGCGCCGCAGGCGGCCGGCAAAGTAGGCGGCAAACTGCTCGACGAAGGGGGCCAGGGCGGCATCATCCCGCTGCCACTCCGGTTGCGGCAGGACGGGGCGCTCCCCTTGCATGAATTCCACGTGGCGCAGCCCGGCTCCATCGATGGCGATGAGCAGGGGCCCCTTGGCGCACTCACAAAAGCTGTACTGCATTCTCTTGTCCTCGGGGTTGTGGCAGGTCACTCCAGCACGGGCTTGCCGCGGGTGGATTTGATCTCTCCCTTGCGTTTCTTGGCATCGACCCGCTTGCGCTGGGAGCTGCGGGTCGGCTTGGTGGCGTGGCGGGCCTTGGGGCGCCACGCGGCTTTTTTCAGCAGCTCGGTCAGGCGGCTCATGGCCTCCTTGCGATTCATGTCCTGGCTGCGATGGGTCTCGACCCTGATCTGGATGAAGCCGTCGTGAACCCGGCTGTCGCTGAGCCGCTCCAGTCCCTCCTTGTAGAGCGGCGGCAGGCTGGGGGAGTCGCGATAATCGAAGCGCAGCCAGACGGCGGAGTCGGTCTTGTTGACGTGCTGGCCGCCATTGCCCTGGGCCCGCATGGTCTGGAATTGCAGTTCATGCCAGGGGATGATCACGCTGTTGGAGATGACTAACATGGGGTGATGCTCTCATTTGGTGCATCAAGGGAGTCTGGTGCAGCTTGGTGCCTCATTATGGGGCGAGATGCGCTTCCTTGGTGATCCTGAGCCTTTCTGGCTCAGAATGTCATATCTATCTATATGAAAATAAACGATAAAAATACTTGGCACAAGAATTGATGACCCATTCGTGACATACCATGGATTGGGAGCAACCAGATGAAGCTGATTACTGCGATTATCAAACCTTTCAAGTTGGACGACGTGCGCGAGGCCATCGCCAACCTGGGGGTGGAAGGCCTGACCGTCTCCGAAGTGAAGGGTTTTGGTCGCCAGAAGGGGCACACCGAATTATATCGGGGGGCCGAGTACCAGGTCGACTTTCTGCCGAAGGTGAAGCTGGAGATCGCCACCGCAGACGAGAACGTCGAAGGGGTGATCGAGGCCATCTGCAAGGCGGCCTATACCGGCAAGATCGGTGACGGCAAGATTTTCGTCTATGACCTGCTGCAAGCGGTGCGTATTCGTACTGGTGAGAGCGACGACGAGGCGCTCTGAGTACGCTCCTTTGCCCGGCCGGGTCGGGCAAAGGTCCGGGCAGGTTCTGCCGACAGTGTAAATGGGTGGTCGTCGAAAGACCGGATGGGATTCCATCCGGTCTTTTTGTTTGGCCGCTGATTAAATAGATCGTTCCAACCCAGCAAACCGCCTTGATCCTCTCCTCCCGATTCATGCAGAATACAAACGAAAATGGTTATCACTCTTTACGCAGACAAGGAACGGATGATGAAAATGAAGATGTTGGCACTGGCTTTCTCCACGCTTGTCGCCCAGTCGGCGTTCGCCGCCCAGGAGGTAAACGTCTATTCGAACCGTCAGGATGAGCTGATCAAGCCCATCATCCAGCAGTTCGAGAAGGAGACCGGGATCAAGGTCAATGTGGTGTTTGCCAAAGAGGGGCTGAACGAGCGTCTGGAACGGGAAGGCAAGCTCTCTCCGGCCGATCTGATGCTGACCGTGGACATCAGCCGTCTGACCGAGCTGGTGGACAAGGACCTGGTGCAGCCGGTGGACAGCAAGACGCTGCAGGAGAACATCCCCGCCATCTATCGCGATCCGGACAACCGCTGGTTCGCCCTGACCACCCGGGTGCGTGCCATCTACTCCAGCAAGGAGCGTCTCGGCAAGCTCGACACCATCCGCTACGAAGATCTGGTCAAGCCTGAATTCAAAGGAAAAATTTGTACCCGTAGCGGCAAGCACGAGTACAATGTGGCGCTGGTTTCGTCCATGATTGCCCATCACGGCATGGCGGATACCAAGACCTGGCTGGAAGGGGTCAAGGCCAACCTGGCGCGCAAGCCCCAGGGCAACGACCGTGATCAGGTCAAGGCGATCAAGGACGGCATCTGTGATGTCTCCCTGGGCAACAGCTACTACCTGGGGGCCATGTTGAAGGACCCGGCGCAGAAGTCCTGGGCCGACGCGGTGGAAATCAACTTCCCGAACCAGGGTGATCGCGGTGCCCACGTCAACGTGAGCGGCGTGGCCATGACCAAGTATGCCAAGAACAAGGAAGCAGCACAGAAGCTGATGGAGTTCCTCTCCGGGGATACCGCCCAGCACATGTATGCGGATGTGAATGCCGAGTACCCGGTCAAGGCGGGGGTCGAGCCTTCTGCCATGGTCAAGTCCTGGGGCACGTTCAAGTCTGACCCCATGCCGGTCAGCGATTATGCCAAGCACCGCAAGGACGCCTTGCAACTGCTGGATGAAGTGAAATTCGACTTGTAATCAGATGGGGCCAACGGCCCCATCAACTTCTGTGGACTCATGAAACATTTTGGATGGATTGCCGGCAGTTGGGCCACCGCCCTGCTGCTGGGTTTGCCGGTACTCGCCCTGGTCTTCTCCGCCTTCTCGGCTGATGGGGAACTGTTTGCCCACCTCGCCGATACCGTACTGCCCGACTATCTGCGAAACACGTCCGGCCTGGTGCTGGGGGTGGTCTGCCTCAGCCTGCTGTTCGGAGTGCCCACCGCCTGGCTGGTGGCCATGTGCGAGGTGCCGGGGCGCCGCGCCCTGCAATGGGCGCTGATGCTGCCCATGGCGATGCCCTCCTATATCGTTGCCTACGTCTATACCGACCTGCTCGACTACTCGGGCCCGCTGCAGGCGGGGCTGCGTGCCCTGTTTGGCTGGCAGGGACCGACCGACTACTGGTTCCCGGCCATTCGCTCCCTCGGGGGCGCCGCCTGGGTGCTGGCGCTGGTGCTCTTCCCCTATGTCTATCTGCTGGCACGGGCCTCCTTCCTGGAGCAGTCGGTCAGCCTCATTCACTCCAGCCGTCTGCTCGGCTGCACCCCCTGGCAGAGCTTTCGCCGCCTGAGCCTCCCCCTGGCCCGCCCGGCCATCATGGTGGGGGCATCTCTGGTCGCGATGGAAACTCTGGCGGACTTTGCCACCGTCCACTTCTTTGCCATCAACACCCTGACCACCGCCATCTACGACACCTGGCTCGGCTACGGCAGCCTGGCGACCGCCGCCAAGCTCTCCTGTCTGATGCTGCTGGCGGTGGTGCTGCTCATCGCGCTGGAGCGCCGCTCCCGCCAGCGCCAGCAGGTGTTCCAGAAGTCCATGGGCTTCGAGCAGCCCCTGCGTTACCCCCTCGGGGGCCTGAGGGGCGTGCTGGCCGGGCTCTGGTGCTGGGGCCTGGTGCTGGCGGGGTTCGCCCTGCCGTTCGTCATCCTGCTCGATTACGGGGTGCGTTACTTCGCGCTGTCGTGGACGCCCGAATTCGTGCGCTTTGCGGGCAACAGCCTCGCCATCTCGGCCCTGACCGCCCTGCTGGCCATGGCCATTGCCCTGCTGCTCGGCTTCTTCCGTCGCCTCGATGGGGGGACTCGCAGCCTGCTGCCCCTGCGCCTCGCCGCCATGGGCTATGCCATGCCGGGGACCGTGCTGGCCATCGGCGTGCTGGTGCCGCTCACGGCCCTGGATTTTGGCATCAACGATCTGGCCGAGTGGCTCGGGATGCCGGGCCCCGGTCTGCTCCTGACCGGCACCCTCACCGCCATCGTGTTCGGCTATCTGGTGCGCTTCGTCGCCATCGCCATCGGGTCGGTGGAGAGCAGCATGAGCAAGATCTCCCCCAGCCTCGACATGGCGGCCCGCTCTCTGGGGCAGGGGGCGGGCGGCATGCTGCGTCGCATTCACCTGCCGCTGGTACGCCGCGGCCTCTTTGCCGGCGCCATGCTGGTGTTCATCGAATCCATGAAGGAGCTGCCCGCCGCCCTGCTGCTGCGGCCGTTCAACTTCGAAACCCTGGCGACCCACGTCTATCAGTTCGTCTCGGACGAGATGCTGGAGCGGGGGGCGCTCGGTGCCATCGTCATCGTGCTGGTGGGGCTGATTCCCCTGCTGTGGATAAACCGTACCCTGGATGGTCCAGGCCATTGAGCGGCCCCGTCCGGCATCACTACGCGAGAGGAAAAGAACCTTGTCCTGCCTGAATATCGAGAAGGTCAGCTGTCACTACAATGGCCGCCCCGTGCTGGAGCAGCTCTCCCTGCAGGTGGCCGACAACGAGATCGTCTGTCTGCTGGGGGCCAGCGGCTGTGGCAAGACCACGCTGCTCAAGGCGGTGGCCGGTCTGCTGCCCCTGGCCCAGGGGGAGATCCGGCTGGGAGAGACCCTGCTCGATGCCCCCGGCGTGAGTGTGCCGCCGGAGGCCCGCCATATCGGCATGATCTTCCAGGATTACGCTCTCTTTCCTCACCTGACGGTGGCCGAGAACGTCGGCTTCGGCCTGACCGGGCAGGATCGCGGCAGCCGCCTGCAGCAGGTGGAAGAGGCGCTGGCGCTGGTCAACCTGCAGGGATTGGGGGAGCGCTATCCCCATCAGCTCTCCGGCGGCCAGCAGCAGCGGGTGGCCATCGCCCGCGCCCTGGTGTGCAAGCCGCGCCTGATGCTGCTGGACGAGCCCTTCTCCAACATCGACACCCAGGTGCGGATGAAGCTGATCCTCGAGATCCGCACCCTGCTCAAACAGCAGGGCATTGGCGCCATCTTCGTCAGCCACAGCAAGGAAGAGGCCTTCGCCTTCGCCGATCGGCTGGCCCTGTTTCGCGCCGGTCGCATCGAGCAGGTGGGGGAGCCGGAGCAGCTCTATCGCCGCCCCGGGAACCGCTTCGTGGCGGAGTT
This sequence comes from Aeromonas sp. QDB30, assembly GCF_027707645.1. NCBI lineage: Bacteria > Pseudomonadati > Pseudomonadota > Gammaproteobacteria > Aeromonadales > Aeromonadaceae > Aeromonas > Aeromonas sp. QDB30. The sequence continues at coordinate 19,541 of NZ_JAPCIY010000009.1, forward strand.
TCTCGGCGGGGTCAACTATCTGGCGGCCGAGGTGGTGGACAGCCACTGCGTGCAGACCCTCCTTGGAACCATCTGCGGTCAGGAGCCCCATGGCCGCGCGGTGGGGGAGCGGCTGCAGCTCATGCTCAGACCCCAGCAGTTGGCGCTGACGGCGGCGGATGACGGTGAGCTCCGGGTGCGTGAGCAACAGTTCCTGGGCCATCACTGCCGGGTACTGGTGGAGTGTGGCGGCCAGCAACTGGAAGCCAGCATCGGTGAGCCCCTGGAAGGGGAGCGCGCGCGGGTGACCGTGGCGCCTCATGCCCTGGTGTTGTTTGACCCCTTGCCCTGAGTGCGTGGTATTGTCATGAAATCAATGAACTGGAAGCGCGCTGGTTTATAATCGCGCCACGCCCATAGCCAACGCACTTGGAGAGAGACATGAAAGCCCAAGCCGGGATCTGCGCAGAGCCGAATCTGCACGCCCTCTATCTGATGTTCAATCGCACCGGTGACGCCGCTGCCCTGACCTCCCGCCTTGCCAGCCTGCCAGCACTCTGGGAGGCGGTGAGCGCCGACTTCCCCGATGCGGCTTTCAGCGGTCTGGTCGCCGTCGGGGCCGACGCCTGGGATGATCTCTATCCTGCCGCCCGGCCGCCCCAGTTCCGCGGTTTCATGGCGCAATCCGCCAACGGTCAGGAGGCCCCCAATACCCCGTTCGATCTCTTCGTACAATTGCGTGCTGATCGGGTGGACGTGCTGCATCATGCCGGTCATCGCGTCATGGCCCTGCTGGCCGGGCTTGTTGAATTGGCCGAGGAAGTCCGCGGTTTTCGCAACCAGGATTGCCGGGATCTGACCGGTTTCGTCGACGGCACCGAGAACCCGCAGGATGAGCACCGAGCCGAGGTGGCGTTGCTGGACGGCGGCGAGTTCGCCGGTGGCTCCTACATCCACGTGCAGCGCTGGGTCCACGCCATGAGCGACTGGGAGAAGCTGGCCCTGAAGGAGCAGGAAGACATCATAGGCCGCACCAAGGTCGACAACATCGAATACGAGTCCGCCGACAAGCCGCTCACCTCCCACATCAAGCGGGTCAACCTCAAGACCCCGAAGGGGGAGTCCATGGAGATCCTGCGCCAGAGCATGCCCTGGGGCACCATGAGCGAGCAGGGGCTCTACTTCATCTCCTGCTGCCGCACGCCGCTGCACTTCAACGCCATGCTGGCCAGCATGTACAAAGGGGAAGGCAGCCACTTCGACCACCTGCTGCGCTTCACCCGGACGGTGACCGGCGCGGCCTTCTTCGCCCCTTCCGTCGATTTTCTGGTGGCCGAGGGCAAATAAACCCGGCCTGCCGACCGCTCAAAACAAAAAATCCCGGCCAAGGCCGGGATTTTTGTGCGGATCGCCCAAGGCGATCGGATCAGGGCGTCTGCTCGAACAGCTCGAGGGCGGAGAGGTAGAGCTCCTCGATGTCGGTATCGCTGGTCGGGGTGATGAAGATGGTGTCATCACCGGCGATGGTGCCGAGGATCCCTTCGGCCTTGCCGAGGGAGTCAAGCAGGCGGGCGATCAGCTGGGCTGCGCCGGGACTGGTGTGGATCACCACCAGAGCGCCGTTGTGGTCGACATCCAGCACCAGGTTCTTGAGGGGGCTGGAGGTGGTGGGCACGCCCAGTTCCACCGGCAGACAGTAGACCATCTCCATCTTGGCATTGCGGGTGCGAACGGCGCCGAAGCGGCTCAGCATGCGCGAGACCTTGGATTGGTTGATGTTCTCGAAGCCCATCTCTTGCAGGGCAGTCACTATCTCTGCCTGGGAGCCGAAACGCTCCTCTTTCAGCAAGGCTTTAAAGGCCTTGGCCAGTTTTTCTTGCTTGTCGTTATGTTTCATCTTGGACTCACGAATGAGGGGAGTGACCGCCTGTCACGCTCAGGCGGTAGATACGAACAGCGCTGCTATTTTGCATTCATATGCCTGTTTTGGCAAGGAAGCGGCGCTTGTTCTGCATATTGATTCAAATATAGCTTGCATCAACTTATGCTGGCGCTAGAATCAGGACGAAATTTTGAAAACTTATTCAATTGGGCTGTATGGGTATCGAATTAATCGGCATCGAAAAATCCTGGCACAAGGTGCCGGTACTGCAGCAGGTGAGCTTTCGGACTGCTCCCGGCGAGACCTTGGTATTGCTGGGCCCGAGCGGGGCAGGCAAGAGCTCTCTGCTGCGCATGATGAACTTGCTGGACACGCCGGATGCCGGTGTGTTGCGCATCGCAGACTGTGAATTTTCTTTCCCGTCCAGCCTCTCAACTGCCGAATTCAACCGTCAGGCACAGGCGCTGCGCCGCAAGGTGGGCATGGTGTTCCAGCAGTACAATCTGTGGCCGCACCTCACCGTGATGGAGAATCTGATTGAAGCGCCCGTCAAGGTGCTCGGCATGAGCCGCGACGCGGCCATCGAGAAAGGGGCCTATTTGCTGGCCCAGCTGCAACTGGCCGACAAACGGGACGCCTGGCCCGCACGGCTTTCCGGTGGCCAGCAGCAGCGGGTCGCCATTGCCCGGACCCTGATGATGGATCCCCAGGTGCTGCTGTTTGACGAACCGACGGCTGCCCTGGATCCCGAAATTACCAAAGAGGTGGCGGAGATCATCCGCACTCTGAGCCAGACCGGCATCACCCAGGTGGTGGTGACCCACGAGGTGGAGTTCGCCCGCAAGGTGGCCAGTCAGGTGATCTATCTGGAGAAGGGGCGGATCATCGAATCCGGCACCGCCGCCATCTTCCAGTCCCCGCAAACCAGCCGGTTTGCCGAATTCTTGATGCATTGATATTGAGTCGATAAGGAAGCTGTCATGAAAAAGAGTCTGTTGCTGATCGCCGCCATGGGTCTGCTGAGCACTTCTGTGCTGGCCAAAGAGATCAAGTTCGCCACCGAGGCAACCTATGCGCCGTTCGAATACCTGGATGACAAGAACGAGTTCCAGGGGTTTGACATCGATCTGGCCCGCGCTGTCTGCGAGCAGGCCAAGCTGGAGTGCAGCTTCCACAACCAGGCCTTCGACAGCCTGATCCCCAGCCTCAAGTTCCGTCGCTATGACGCCGTCATCGCCGCCATGGACGTGACCCCGGAGCGGGCTGCCCAGGTCGACTTCTCCGACATCTATTACGAGAACTCCGCGGTGTTCGTCGCCAAGAAAGAGACCTTCAAGGGGCCGGACGATCTGGTGGACAAGACAGTTGGCGTGCAGAACGGCACTTCTCACCAGTCCTATCTGGTGGACAACTGGGTGAGCAAGGGTCTGCTGACCGTGCCCTACGCCAGCTACCAGAGCGCCTTCCTCGACATGATGAATGGCCGCACTGACGGAGTGTTTGCCGATACGGCGGTGGCCGCCGACTGGCTCAAGCAGCACAAGGAATACGCCGTGGTCGGTACCCCGGTGACCGACGCCAAGTACTTCGGTACCGGTTTTGGCATCGCGGTGGCCAAGGGCAACCAGGAACTGCTGACCCAGCTGAACAAGGGGCTGGCCGAGATCAAGGCCAACGGCACCTATCAGAAGATCTATGACAAGTACTTCGCGCAGTAAGCCATGTTGAGCCTGTTGTTGGATGCAGCCTGGATGACCCTCGGGCTGGCCCTGGCATCCCTGGTCGGTGGCATGGTGCTGGCACTGGCATTCAGTGCGGCTGAGTTGAGCAAGCAGCGTGCGTTGGTGTGGCCCGTGGCCACCCTGACCACCTTGATCCGTGGTCTGCCCGAGTTGCTGGTGGTGCTCTTCATCTACTTCGGCTCGACCCAGGTGCTGTTCCTCATCACCGGGGAGTATGTGGAGTTCAGCCCGTTCGCCTGCGGTGTGCTGGCGCTCTCCCTGCTGTTTGCGAGCTACGCCACCCAGACCCTGCGTGCCGCCCTCAATGCGGTGCCCACGGGGCAGCGGCTGGCGGCGCAGGCGCTCGGCCTGGGCAAGGGGCACACCTTCTTTCGCATCGTGCTGCCCCAGGCCTGGCGTCACGCCCTGCCGGGGCTGGGCAACCAGTGGCTGGTGCTGCTCAAAGACACCGCTCTGGTCTCCCTCATCGGGGTAAACGAGATGATGCGTCAGGCACAGATGGCGTCGGCCAGCACCTATCAACCCTTCACCTGGTACGCCGCTGCCGCCCTCATCTATCTGGCCATCAGTCTGGTGAGTGAATTCGGCTTGAAGCAGGCGTCCCGCTATACCCGCCGTTACGGAGGCTGACCATGCAGGATTACCTGATGACCCTGCTGGGAGGGCTGGCGATCACCTTGCAGCTCACCGCATTCAGCTTGCTCCTGGGCGTGCTGATGGCGGCCGGCATGACCTGGGTGCTGGAGCGTCGCATTCCGGTGGCGACCCAGCTGGTGCAGCTCTGGGTACTGGTCTTTACCGGTACGCCGTTGCTCATCCAGATCTTCCTCATCTACTACGGGCCTGGTCAGTTTGAATGGCTCAAGGCGGGGCCGCTCTGGCCGCTGCTCAAGCAACCCTGGTTCTGCGCCGTGCTGGCGCTCGGTTTCAATACCGCAGCCTACTCCACCCGGCTGTTTAAGGGGGCGCTCGACGCCATCCCCGCCGGTGAAGTGGAGGCCTGCCGTGCGCTCGGCTTCTCCGTCGGACAGACCCTGTGGATGAAGGCCCGCCATGCCGCCCGTCGGCTGGTCCCCGCCTATTCCAACGAGGTGATCCTGGTGCTCAAGGGGAGTTCGCTCGCCAGTACCATCACCATCATGGACATCATGGGGCTGGCCCAGCGTCTCAACGCCCAGACCTATGACACCCTGGCGGTGTTCACCGTGGCCGGAGCGCTCTATCTGACCATGAATGGATTGTTAACAATTGGTTTCCGCTGGTGTGAGCGTCGGGCACTGGCTTTCCAGTCCTGAAGCAGTCACATTTACCTCTTAATGGTGAGGGGGGCACAGGAAATCTGTGTCTTTCCTCCCATTTATCGCATATTCCTCTCCGCTTTCATCGCCGCTTGTTCCCTGGCTCACAGAACCCGTGATTACAACTGTTATCAGATTGTTTTTTAGGAGGGGATCCTTTAAGGTGAGGCGCACAATAAGAATCAGCATTAACCCAACTAGAAACAACCTTAAACCTACGCTTAGACATGGAGTTGATCATGAAAGTTGCCGTTCTGGGTGCCGCCGGTGGCATCGGCCAAGCCCTCGCTCTGCTGTTGAAAAACCGCCTGCCTGCCGGTTCCGAACTGAGCCTGTATGACATTGCCCCGGTCACTCCGGGCGTGGCGGCGGACCTGAGCCACATCCCGACTGACGTGAAAGTAAAAGGTTTCTGCGGTGAAGATCCGAGCCCGGCTCTGGTCGGCGCCAATGTCGTGCTGATCTCTGCCGGCGTGGCGCGCAAGCCCGGCATGGACCGTTCCGACCTGTTCAACATCAACGCCGGGATCGTCAAGAACCTGGTGGAAAAGTGTGCTGCTTCCTGCCCGAAAGCACTGATCGGCATCATCACCAACCCGGTCAACACCACGGTCGCCATCGCCGCCGAAGTGCTAAAGAAAGCCGGTGTCTATGACAAGCGTCGCCTGTTCGGCGTGACCACCCTGGATGTGATCCGTGGCGAGACCTTCGTGGCCGAAGCCAAGGGCCTGAACGTTGACAAGGTACGTGTCAACGTCATCGGCGGTCACAGTGGCGTGACCATTCTGCCGCTGCTCTCCCAGGTTGAAGGCGCCAGCTTCACCGCTGAGGAAGTGGCTGCCATGACCAAGCGCATTCAGAATGCCGGTACCGAAGTGGTGGAAGCCAAGGCCGGTGGCGGTTCCGCCACTCTCTCCATGGGTCAGGCAGCCTGCCGTTTCGGTCTGTCGCTCATCAAGGGTCTGCAAGGGGAAGCCAACGTCATCGAGTGTGCCTATGTGGAAGGCAACGGTGAGCACGCCACCTTCTTCGCGCAGCCGGTGCTGCTCGGCAAGAACGGTGTCGAAACCGTGCTGGACTACGGCAAGCTGAGCGCCTTCGAGCAGGAAGCGATGGACAGCATGCTGGCCACCCTGAAGGCTGACATCCAGCTGGGCGTCGACTTCGTCAAGTAAGTTGCTACGTCGACCGCAAGGGGAGCCCAGGCTCCCCTTTGTCATTTTCGGGGTTGGGTGTAGCGGGCTAAGGAGATGGCCCTGGCTGCCGATAACAGAAGGCAGCAGGAGATCCCTATGATAAAACCAAGAACCCTCATCGCCATTATCGGTGTGTGCAGCTTCCCTTTGCAGGGTGCGGAGCCCACCTCGGCCGCTGCGCAACCCCAGTCGGCGGCGGTCACGGCCGCTCCCGTCCCGACGCCCTCGGCGGCCTTGCCATCGACCGCCCCGGTCCCAACACCGGTTGCGGAGCCCTCGGCCAGTCCGGCCACAGCACCGACGCCCTCGGCGGCCTTGCCATCGACCGCCCCGGTCCCAGCACCGGTTGCGGAGTCCTCGGCCAGTGTGGCCACAGCTCCCATGCCGTCAACCGCGGTGCCGGCCGCTGTCGCCCCCGTGGCATCTGCCCCGGCCCCGGCGCCGCTGCCCAGGGCGACGACGCAGGCATCCGCTGCTGCGGGAGAGTTGCAGGCCGTGCCGCTCTATCGCCAGGACGAACTGCTCAACTGGATAGAGCAGGGGCGCCATCTGGCCCGGGTGAAGCAGGACAGGTGCCAGCTCACCCAGGATATCGAGGCGAGGGCCTCGGTGATGAAGATCCCTGCCTATCAGTTCCTCTGGGGAGACATGCTGGCCTGGGGAGTTTGCACCAAGCCGGATGCCCAGATCGGGGTGCAGTACATGTGGGAGGCCGCCAACCAGGGGCTGGCGCCGGCGCTGGAACAGCTTGGCCGCTATTACTGGAAGGGGATCCTGGTCCAGAAGGATCTGGTGCGGGCCGAGACCCTGATGCGGGAAGCCGCGAGCCTCGGCTTCTTGCGGGCACAGATGGAGTGGGTGGAGATGTTGCTGCAGGGCATGGGGAGTCCCCTGGATTATGAGGAGGCGTATCACTGGCTGCACGGCGCCGTCATCGGCGACAAGGCCATGCACCAGAAGGCGGCGAGCCTGCTCAGCCGGCTCGGCAACCGGATGCCCGCCAATGCCATCGCCCGTGCCAAGGCGATGCACTGAGTTCTGGTAGCCCGCTTTGATATTACAAGGCCCACGAAGCTGTGCTTGTGGGCCTTGTGCATTTTCCCGGTCAGGGGAGGGATCAGAGGCCCTGATGGGGGCCGAAGACCTCGTAGTGCATCCGCTCGGCAGGCACGCCCACATTCTCCAACTGAGCTTTGACTGCCTTCATGAACGGGACAGGGCCGCAGAAATAGTAGTGGGCGTCGGCCGGAATGAGGTCGGTGACCTGCTCCAGTGCCAGAGTGCCGCTGAAGTCGTAATCCTCTCCTTTGACATCCTGCTCCCCCGGCTCCCGATACCAGATCCGGCTCTCCAGTTTCCCGTGTTGCCTGCTCTTTGCCCGGATCTCGTCCCTGAACGCGTGGTGGGCGCCGTGTTCGCAGGCGTGAAGCCAGCGAATATCCACATCCGGGCCCTCGGCCAGCAAGTGGTTGAGCATGCTCAGCATGGGGGTGAGGCCGACCCCGGCGGAGATCAGCACCACGGGCGTGTCTGTCTCCTCTTGCAGGAAGAAGTCGCCGGCCGGCGGCATGATGTCGACCGTGTCACCGATGTGAAGATGATCATGCAACAGGTTGGAGGCCTGACCCCTGGGTTCGCGCTTGACGCTGATGCGGTAGTCGCGGCCATTGGGGGCGTCCGAGAGGGAATACTGGCGGATCTCCTGATGCTCGAGGGCGGGATGAACCAGCTTGATACTGAGATATTGCCCCGGTTTGAAACGCAACACGGGGTTGCCATCGAGGGGGGCCAGGACGAAAGAGGTGATGAGTTCACTCTCCTGACGCTTCTCCTTGATGATGAAAGGACGGGTTCCCTGCCAACCACCGTCCTGGCTTGTCTTCTCCCGATAGAGCTCGCTCTCCCGGCCGATAAAGATGTCGGCCAGCACACCGTACGCCTTGCCCCAGGCGGTAAGTACCTCCTCCGTGACAGCGTTGCCACCCATTTCTTTGAGCGTGGCCAAGAGATGACTACCCACAATGTGATATTGTTCCGGCTGGATCAGGAAACCCGTGTGTTTGTGGGCGATGCGTTCAACGGCTCCGGCCAGGGCCCCCAGATTGTCGATGTTTCTGGCATAGGCCGCCACCGCACTGAACAGTGCCAAGGGCTGTCCCCCGCTACGCTGGTGAGCCAGGTTGAAGAGATCCTTCAACTCGGGATTGTGGCTGAACATGCGCTGATAAAAGTGCCGTGTGAGGTCAGGGCCCGCCGATTCGAGCAAAGGAATGGTGCTCTTGATGACGGCGATGGTGGCTTGGTCTAACATAGGAGGTCCTTTCTAATTGAACATCTGGAATGTCACTTATTAAGTTGCATCCTAAATGTTTAATTGATCTGGATCAATCATCAATTCTTCGCGCTAGGCGCTACAGGCACTATGAGACTAACGAGCTATACCGATTTTGGATTGAGAGCCCTGCTCTATCTGGCCACCCTGCCGGAGGGGGAACTGTCGAGCGTGGCCAAGGTATCCGCCTTGTACGACGTATCCCGCAACCACATGGTGAAGGTGGTGAACCAGTTGGTAAAACTGGGCTATCTGCAGTCCCAGCGTGGCAAGAATGGTGGCATCCGCATGGCGCGCTCCCCCGACGAGATCAATATCGGGCAAGTGATCCGGGCATTGGAAGGCAATCTGGACGGGATCGACTGCAGCTCCCCGGTCTGCCATATCGTCTCCGTCTGTCTGCTCAAGAGTGCCTTGAAGGAGGCGATGAACGCCTTCCTCGCGGTGATGGATGGCTATACGCTGCAGGATTTGCTGGCAAACCGTGACGAGTTGCAGCAGGTGTTCGGTGAGCTCATCCCCACTCTGGTGCTGGAGCCGGATGACGAGAGCGAGTGAAACAAAAAGGCTGCCATCGGCAGCCTTTTTTCAATCCTCGTACTCTGAATCGTCCCGGTACAGGTGCGGCATGATCCTCGCCATCTTCACCATGTTGTTCTCCACTTCGAGAATCTCGATAGGGTAGCCCGCCAGCCTGACACTGATGTTGGGTTGGGGGATCTCCTCAAGGTACTCCAGGATGGCGCCATTGAGGGTCCGTGGGCCGTCCATGGGCAGGTGCCAGTCCATCTCCTTGTTCAGCTCGCGGATGCTGGCGGAGCCTTCGACCAGGAAGGAGCCGTCCGGCTGGGGATGGATCTCGTCACTCGGGGTCGGTGTCATGGAGGTGGTGAAGTCACCGACAATCTCTTCCAGGATGTCGTCCAGGGTGATCAGCCCCTGAATATCGCCATATTCGTCGACGATAAGGCCAATTCGCTCCTTGTTGCGCTGGAACTTGGCCAACTGCACGTTGAGGGGGGTCCCCTGGGGGATGAAATAGATGGGGTCGACTTCCCGCAGCAGGCTGGACTTGCTGAACTGATCCCGGGCGACCAGTCTCAGGGCATTCCGTGAGTGCAGGAAGCCGACGACGTCATCGATATTGTCGCGATAGAGCAGGATCTTGGTGTGGGCGCAGTGGGCCAGCTGGCGCAGTATGATCTTCCAGTCGTCATTGATGTCGATGGCGGAGATCTCGCTGCGCGGGACCATGATGTTCTCCACCGTCATCTTGTCGAGATCCAGGATGCTTATCAGCATCTCCTGGTGGTGCTTGGGAATGAGATTGCCCGCCTCGTTGACGATGGTGCGCAGCTCTTCGGAATTGAGGGAGTCATCCTTGTTGTGCTCTAGACGCAAGAGTTTCAGCAGCAGGTTCGTGATGCTGTTGATGAGCCAGACAAGGGGAGCGAACGGCACCATCAGCCCCTTGAGGATCCAGGAGGCAGGATAGGCTATCCGCTCGGGGAACATGGCCGCCAGTGTCTTGGGGGTGACTTCCCCGAATACCAGCACCACCAGGGTCAGCCCGAAGGTGGCAATGGCGACGCCGAGATCCCCGAACAGCCGGATGCAGACGATGGTCGCGATGGCGGAGGCCAGGATGTTGACCAGATTGTTGCCGATGAGAATGAGGCCAAGCAGGCGGTCCGGCCTGGCCAGCAGCTTCTCGACCCGGCGGGCAGCCTTGTGCTTGGTCTGGGCCAGATGCCGCAGCTTGTAGCGGTTGAGCGACATTAGACCGGTTTCGGAACTGGAGAAGAAGGCTGACAAAAGGATCAAGATAACGAGAACAATCAGCAATGTACTCGTTGAGATACTGTCCAAGAAGGGCTCCTGTAAGGATGGTTGGGGAATGTGCGTGTGTCAGCTAAGCAGCACTTCCTTGACGAAGCGGCTGCCAAAATAGGCCAGTGTCAGGATGAAGCTGCCGATGAGGCTCAGCATGATGACCTTGCGGCCGCGCCAGCCACGGGTATGGTGACCCCAGAGCAGCAGAGCGTAGACGCACCAGGCCAGGATAGAGAGGATGGCCTTGTGGGACTTGCCCTGGGCAAACATGTCTTCCAGGAAGAACAGGCCGGATGCGATGGAGAGAGTCAGCAGCAGCAGACCTGCGGAAATGAGCTGAAACAGGCGCTTCTCCACCGTCATCAGGGGTGGCATGGCTGGCAGGTGACTGATCTTTCTGGATTTCAGTTGCCTGTCCAGGCAGGCAAGCTGGAGGGCAAACAAGCAGGCGATCATCAGTACCGAATAGGCCATCAGCGCGAGGCCTATGTGCAGCAGCAACTGGGGGTGCGCTTCCAGATGGGTGATGTAGCGCCCGGGAATGAGCGCGCTGGCCGCCAGCAGCAGGGCTGAAAAACTGTAGACGACGGGCAGCAGGATCCAGCCGTTGAAGCGTCGGGTGACGCAGGTCATGAAGCAGCTGATGATAAGGCTGACCAGGGACGCCACGTTCAACATGCTGAGATTCTGGCCGGAATGGGTGACCAGCACTTCGCTGCCCACCGCCATGCCATGGGCGGTCAGGGCCAGGCCGACACAGGCGAACAGCGATACTTGCCCGACGGGCTTGGCGCTGAGCAGCATGTGCAGTGAGGCGATGATGGCCAGCAGGTAAAACGCCAGGGCCAGAACAGAGATCACGATCATAACCAGGTCGTTGTCAAACAAGCTTTATGGATAAGAGGGGCAGTATACCTTGCACAAGATATGCTCGCCAGTTGTGCCAGAGGCTAACTGCCCACATATAAGTAGGCGTTGATGGTCACCGTGCGGCGAATAATCGTCCTCCGGCGTTGACTGGGGTATACTGCCCTCCATTTGTTGACCTGCCCGTTCGATGGCAGGCCGCCGCGGCAAGCGGCGAGTAATCGTCCCTAGAGTGCTGACCGGGGTATAATGCCCCCAGTGTCACGCCAAGAACCGGAAAGCGTCATGTTTGAGAATTTGACTGAACGACTCTCGCGCACCCTGCGCAACGTCAGCGGCCGCGGCCGTCTGACCGAAGAGAATATCAAGGATACCCTGCGCGAAGTCCGCATGGCGTTGCTCGAGGCGGACGTCGCCTTGCCGGTGGTGCGCGATTTCGTGGCGCGCGTCAAGGAACGAGCCGTGGGCCAGGAAGTGGCCAAATCCCTTAGCCCGGGCCAGGCCTTCATCAAGATCGTCCATGGCGAACTGGTCACCGTGATGGGGGAGGCCAACGAACAGCTCAACCTGGCTGCCCAGCCGCCGGCCATCATCCTGATGGCAGGTCTTCAGGGGGCCGGTAAGACCACTACGGTCGGCAAACTGGCCAAACTGCTCAAGGAGCGCAGCAAGAAGAAGGTGCTGGTGGTCAGTGCGGACGTCTACCGTCCGGCGGCGATCAAGCAGCTTGAGACCCTTGCGGGCGACATCGGTGTCGACTTCTTCCCGAGTGATGCCAGCCAGAAACCGATCGCCATTGCCACTGCTGCCATCGATCAGGCGCGCAAGAAGTTCTATGACGTGGTGATCGTCGATACTGCCGGTCGTCTGCACGTCGATGGTGAAATGATGGCGGAGATCCAGGATCTGCACGCCACCATCAAGCCGGTCGAAACCCTGTTCGTGGTGGATGCCATGACAGGCCAGGATGCTGCCAATACCGCCAAGGCCTTCAACGAGGCGCTGCCGCTCACCGGTGTGATCCTTACCAAGGCAGACGGTGATGCCCGCGGTGGTGCCGCACTGTCGGTGCGCCACATCACCGGCAAACCGGTCAAGTTCATCGGTATGGGCGAGAAGACCGACGCGCTGGAGCCGTTCCACCCGGATCGTCTCGCCTCCCGCATCCTCGGTATGGGGGATGTGCTCTCTCTCATCGAAGAGGTGGAGCGCAACGTCGATAAAGAGAAGGCGGCCAAGCTGGCCAGCAAGGTCAAGAGTGGCAAGGGCTTCGACCTGGAAGACTTCCGTGAGCAGCTGGCCCAGATGCGCAACATGGGTGGCATGATGGGGATGCTCGACAAGCTGCCTGGCATGTCCGGCCTGCCGGACAACATCAAGGATCAGATGGATGACAAGCTCACCGTGCGGATGGAGGCCATTATCAGCTCCATGACGCCGAAAGAGCGTGCCCATCCCGATCTCATCAAGGGCTCCCGCAAGCGCCGCATCGCTGCGGGCTCCGGCATGCAGGTCCAGGATGTGAACAAGCTGCTCAAGCAGTTCACCGAGATGCAGCGCATGATGAAGAAAATGTCCGGCAAGGGCGGCATGCGCAAGATGATGGGCCAGATGAAGAACATGCTGCCCCCCGGATTCGGTGGTGGCAGTCGCGGTCCGTTCTGATTTTCCTGCTGGTCAGGTAGAAAGGCTCACCCTGGTGAGCCTTTTTCATGCCAATCCCTGCGCAAAAAATAGCTGGCTTGGTTGCAATTATTACGAATCCAAGTAGAATTACGCGGCTTATTTTAAGCTAGGGTCTGCGTATTTGCAGGCCTTGTTCATTAGATGTTTATGAGGACGATATGGTAACCATTCGTTTACAACGTGGTGGCGCGAAAAAGCGTCCGTTCTACCAGGTAGTAGTTGCTGACAGCCGTAACGCCCGTGACGGTCGTTTCATCGAGCGCGTCGGTTTCTTCAACCCGGTTGCTGCTGGTAACGCTGAAAAGCTGAACCTGGACCTGGCTCGTATCGAGCATTGGGTTGCTACTGGTGCCGCTGTTTCTGACCGCGTTGCCAAGCTGATCAAAGACGCTGCCAAAGCTGCTTAATCAGCCAAACGGTAGGGAGTTAAGGTGGAAAAACCTGTAGTTCTGGGCACCCTGGGAACCGTTTACGGGATCAAGGGCTGGCTTAAAGTGAACTCCTTCACCGATGTTGCCGAAGCGATTTTCGATTACAACCCCTGGCTGATCAATCAGAACGGGGCGTGGCGTGAAATCCGGGTGTCATCCTGGAAGCGTCACAACAAGGGTCTGATCTGCAAACTCGATGGTATCGATGTGCGTGAGGATGCCCTGGCATTGACCAACGTCGAGATTGGCGTCCCCGCCGATCTGTTGCCTGCGTTGCCCGAAGGGGAGTTCTACTGGCGTGACCTCATTGGTTGCACCGTGGTAACCACCAAGGGATACGACCTGGGCAAGGTGACCGAATTGATGGAAACCGGCTCCAACGATGTGTTGGTGGTTGAGGCCAATGTAAAAGATGCCTTTGGTGCAAAGGAGCGGTTGATACCGTTCCTGGAAGAGCAGGTGATCAAGAATATTGATCTGACTGCTCGAACAATCGAAGTTGATTGGGATCCTGGTTTCTAGTTTCCCGCGCTAACACGGGTGCCGGAGGTTTCTTATGTGGATTGGGGTCATTAGCCTCTTCCCGGAAATGTTCCGAGCCATTACCGAGCACGGGGTAACGGGTCGGGCCGTCAAGAGTGGCCTGCTGCAAATTGAGTGCTGGAACCCTCGGGACTTCACCCACGACAAACACCGTACGGTCGATGATCGTCCTTATGGTGGTGGGCCCGGCATGTTGATGATGGTTCAGCCGCTGCGTGATGCCATTCATGCAGCCAAGCAAGCGGCGGGAGACGGGGCGAAAGTCATCTATCTCTCTCCTCAGGGACGCAAGCTGACTCAAGCGGGCGTGACCGAGTTGGCGACGAATCAGAAACTGATTCTGGTCGCCGGTCGATACGAAGGTATCGATGAGCGCGTGATACAAACCGAAGTCGACGAAGAGTGGTCTATCGGGGATTACGTGTTAAGTGGTGGTGAGTTGCCTGCCATGACCCTGATCGATGCGGTTTCGCGTCTGGTCCCGGGGGTCTTGGGCGATCAGGCCAGTGCCGAGCAGGACTCCTTCACGGATGGGCTGCTGGATCATCCCCACTATACTCGGCCGGAGGTGTTGGATGGGCTGACGGTGCCCGAGGCGCTGACAAGCGGCAATCACGAAGTGATTCGGCGCTGGCGACTCAAGCAATCGCTCGGACGAACCTGGCAGAGAAGGCCGGAACTTATTAACAACCTAGCTCTGACTGACGAGCAAGAATCACTTCTTGCCGAGTATGTCCGCGAAGTGCGTGACAGCGTTAAGTAGAGTTTTCAGTTTATCCTAGGTAAGGAAAGACAATGAGCAAGATTATTCAGCAGCTTGAACAAGAGCAACTGCGTACCGACATCCCGGCTTTTGCCCAGGGCGACACCGTACGTGTTCAAGTTCGTGTTAAAGAAGGTGGTAAAGAGCGTCTGCAGGCTTTCGAAGGCATCGTGATTGCCAAGCGTAACCGCGGTCTGCACTCTGCTTTCACCGTTCGCAAGATCTCCAACGGCGAAGGTGTTGAGCGTGTATTCCAGACTCACTCTCCGCTGATCCACAGTGTAGAACTGAAGCGTCGTGGTGATGTTCGCCGCGCCAAACTGTACTACCTGCGCAACCTGTCCGGCAAAGCTGCTCGTATCAAAGAGAAGCTCAACTAATTCGATTCGAATTGGTGTCGGTATGTCGGCGAAAAGCTCGACAGGTAGTGAAAAGGCTCGCCAATGGCGAGCCTTTTTTGTATCCGCTTTCGGGTGTTCCAGCTCAACCTGGCTGGCTGACCCGCACCACCGAGTTGTCACGCCCGAAGGGGCCAGGCACATAGTCGTCCGCCTCCCAGTCGTTGTCATAAAGGGTTTCACCATCGGGTTGCACTAGCTGATAGCAATACTCGAAATGGCTGGGGCCATCGGTCGGCAGGTTGAGTGTCGCCTTGAACTCCCCGTTTTTCATCCTCTTCAGTTCAATGGGCTGCCACTGGCTGAATTCACCCAGCAGCAAGACCTGCTCGGTATCACCGGCGGCCTCCTTTTCGACGGCAAAGGTCACCTTGACCTCGGGACGCGATTTGAGAAATTGCTTGTTGATCGGCATATGGACTCCTTGTCACTGGCTGCGAAGAAAGTAGCGCTGGTTATTTTTATATCACTTTATGACAAGGATGTTGATAAACAGGATCAAAGGGGGAGGGCAAAATGGCGCTGCAGGAGTTGATGGGTGAACTCGATCTTGAGGTAGAAGCCCCGTGGTAGCGTCATGATGGGTTGGCCATTGCGGCCGATGGCGCGGGTCAGCGCCTTGCTGTTGGCCGCCTTGGGGCGCAGCTGCAATACCTGGCCGTGGCGGGCGCTGATCTGCTCCACTTCCCCCAGCACTATCATGTCCATCAGCTCTTCCCAGTCCTGGCGCAGCAGTATTTCTTCCTCTTCATTCGGGCTCCACAGCAGCGGCATGCCGACGCGACGGTCGCCGACAGGGATGTCGCGGCTGCCTTCCACCGGGATCCAGAGCACCCGCGACAGCTTGTTACGCACGTTCGACTCCTCCCAGCGCTGGCCGCTGACTCCGATGAGGGGGGCCACGCAGACAAAGGTGGTTTCCAGCGGGCGCCCTTGAGGATCGACGGGGATCGTCTTGAGCTCGATACCGAGATCCGGAAAATCCTGCTCGGGACGGCTACCTGCACTGGCCCCCAGCTGCCACTCGATCAACTGCCCTGTCCAACCCTTGTCACGTCTGAGATCCCGCGGTACGAGGATGCCTGCCGTTGCGGCAAGCTGGGCCAGAGTGAAGCCAGCCATGGCGTAGGCTCGACTGAGCAGCTCTTGTTCTGACTGGGGATTGGCGGGCATGAGGGCTCCTCTGGAGATAATAGACATCGCAATACGGATCCTTGCATGGTATCGCTGATTTTATAACCGATCCTCGCCCGACTATACACAGGGAGATATGGGTGACAGAATTCAACATATCTAAATGATTTTAAAGGGTTTTACTTTATTTATCCAGTATGTTGGCCCGCCGGTTCCCCGCATAAACGAGTTGTCCAAGGGTTTGTGCGAGCTGTTGCACACAGTTATCCACAGAAATCTTGGATAACTGGCGTAAAGTGGTGAAAGGAAGCGTGGCACCAGAAATAAATGTGAGAGTACGCCGATTTTCAGCGCCATTTCGGTGCAGATAATGCGCCATATCTGTGGATAAATCCGTCTTGGTGGATCTTTGAGCAGTCGAACTTGTTCACAATTGACAGGCTGGATCCTCTTAGGCAAAAGACATGGATCTTGATCCAGCAATTAAACTATAACCTTATGTATTTAAATGTATATTTTGTTTTTAAGTGAATCGGGTATGATATGCTTCCGTGCAATGCCACAGTATAAAACTACTGTATATACCTGCTTGATCACAGGTTTATGCACAGTCTGGGTGGGCAACTTGCCTAGCATGAACCTTCAATTTGTTTATAACTTTGCTTGAAATGCCAAGTTATTCATGAATGGAAGATGACAGTCCCTGTTTGCCGCCACGGGGTGAATGTGGAACAATCTCGTTATAGATTCAGCCTTTATAAGGTGATCACGTGATAGATGGTGACGGATTTCGTCCCAATGTCGGCATCGTGATCTGTAACCGTGACGGACAAGTATTGTGGGCTAAGCGCTATGGGCAGCACTCCTGGCAGTTTCCGCAGGGGGGGGTTGATGATGGTGAATCGCCGGAACAGGCCATGTATCGTGAGCTGTATGAGGAGATAGGCCTCAAGCAGGACGATGTGACCATACTGGCGACCAGTCGCAACTGGCTGAAGTATCGCTTACCCAAACGACTCGTCCGCTGGGACAGTTCACCGGTCTGTATTGGCCAGAAGCAGAAATGGTTTTTGTTGCAGCTCGATCCTGGCAAAGAGTCCAGGATCCAGTTTGGCTGTCATGGTCACCCGGAATTTGATGATTGGCGTTGGGTCAGCTTCTGGTACCCGGTTCGTCAGGTCGTCTCCTTCAAGCGGGAGGTTTACCGCCGGGTGATGAAAGAGTTTGCCCCGCTGGCCATGCCAGTCCCCGTGGTGCAGGCTAACCGAAAAGATGGGCGGCGCAACCGCTCGCGTTAAGGAGCACAACTAGTTGCTGACGGAACTCAGACGCATCGTGGAAAGCATGGCCGAGGCCAACACCCTCGAACAGGCCTTGCAAGCATTGGTGAGCCAGACCCGGCTCGCCATGACGGTGGACTGCTGCTCCGTCTATGTGGCCGAGCCCGACATGCGCCGCTATCGACTGGCTGCGACCGATGGTCTGGCCGAATCGGCCGTGGGCAAGGCCACCCTGCCGTTCGAGCAGGGTATTGTCGGCCTGGTGGGTCAGCGTGAAGAGCTGATCAACCTGGCCGATGCCCCCTCTCACCCCAGTTTCAAGTTTCTGCCCGATGTGGCGGAAGAGGCGTTTCGCTCCTTCCTCGGCGCTCCCATCATGCATCAGCGTCAGGTGGTGGGGATTCTGGTCGTGCAGCAGAAGGAGAGCCGCCTCTTCGATGAGGGGGAGGAGTCCTTCATGGTCACCCTGGCGGCTCAGCTGGCTGCCCGCATCGCCCAGGCCCAGGCCAAGGGGTGGCTGCAGAAGACCGACTGGAGCAAGCCGCTGCGCGGTATTGCCGGGGCGAGTGGCATCGCCATCGCCAAGGCCTGGGTGTGGCGTCCGCGCAAGGCGCTAAATACCATCACGCCGCGCAAGGACGAGGATCATGCCAAGCAGCTTGCCCGTCTCGAGCTGGCGGTGGAGGAAGTGCGCCATGATCTGGAGAGCCTGGCACTGCGCTTTCGCGAGAGCTACAGCCAGGACTCGGTCGCCATCTTCGACATCTATCTGCACCTGTTGAACGATCCCGGCTACATCAAGCCCATCCGCAACAAGGTCAGCAAGGAACACTGGACGGCGATCTCGGCGGTCAAACTCATCAGCGATCGGCTGATAGAGCAGTTCAAGGGGATGAAGGATCCCTATCTGCGGGAACGCTCCACCGATGTGAAAGACATCGCCCAGCGGCTCATCAGCCGGCTGGTGCAGGACGAACCCGAGCAGCTCACCATCGGCGAACCCGTGGTGCTGGTCGCCGATGAAGTGACGGCCACCATCCTTGCGGAGATCCCGAGGGAATTTCTGAGCGGTGTGGTGTCGCTCAAGGGCGGGACCAACTCCCATGCCGCCATCCTGGCCCGTGCCATGGGGGTGGCGGCCATCATGGGGGTGGATTTGCCCCTCGGTGACATCGGCGGTCGCACCCTGGTCATCGATGGCTACAGCGGCGATCTCTTCATCGAACCCAACCAGGTGATCCTGACCGAGTACCGGCAACTGCTGAGTGAGGAGCGGGCACTCGACACACTGGTGCGTAGCGTCGACAACCAGCCCTCCGAGACCGCCGACGGCACCAAGGTCTCTCTGCTGCTCAACGCAGGGCTGAGTGCGGATACCGAGATCTCCCTCAATCATCTGGCGGACGGGGTCGGGCTCTATCGCACCGAGATCCCCTTCATGCTGCAGGACAGCTTCCCTTCGGAGTGGGAGCAGACTGCCCGCTATCGCGGGATCCTGGAAACCTATCGGGATCGCCCGGTTTGCATGCGGACTCTGGATGTGGGGGGGGACAAGCAACTGCCCTATTTCCCCATCGTGGAGGAAAATCCCTTCCTTGGTTGGCGGGGGATCCGGCTCACCCTGGATCACCCCGAACTCTTCCTGGTGCAGCTCAAGGCCATGCTGCGGGCCAGCGAAGGGCTGGACAATCTGGCCATCATGCTGCCGATGATCAGCAGCGTCAGTGAGATCAAGGCCTCCCGCCGGTTGCTGGATCAGGCCTGGCGCGAGGTGTCGGAGGAGGCGGCGAGCCGCGATGCGGTGATCCGCTACCCCAGCCTCGGAGTGATGATTGAAGTCCCCTCCGCCCTCTATATCCTGCCTGAGATGGCGCCTCTCATCGACTTCTGGTCAGTGGGCAGCAACGACCTGACCCAGTATCTGCTGGCTGTGGACCGTAACAACGCCCGGGTCGCCAGCATCTACGACGCCTTCCACCCCGCGGTGATCCGCGCCCTGCAGCTGCTGGTCGATGCCTCTCAGCGCTACCACAAGCCGGTCTCGGTCTGTGGCGAGCTGGCCGGCGATCCGGTCGGCGTGCTGCTGCTGCTGGCCATGGGCTATCGCCGCTTCAGCATGAATACCCACAATATTTCGCGCATCAAGTACGTGCTGCGTCAATCCGACCTCGGGGAGCTGAAGACGCTGCTGGCCGATGGCCTCAAGCACGACAATCCCCACGTGCTGCGCGGCCTGTTTGCCCGCTACCTGGAAGAACACGGGCTGGGCGGCTTGCTGCGGGCGGGCCACAAGGTCAGGCTGCCAGATTGATATTCAGTCTTGTTCCTGCTGGCGAATGATCGGAGAATGCGGCTTTTCCTATGACTGGGGCCGCTTATGCAGCACGACGGATATTGGATTTTCTCGCAGATTGATCCCGTAGCATTCAGTTTGGGACCACTATCGGTTCGCTGGTATGGTCTCATGTACCTGTTCGGCTTCGCCTTCGCCATGTGGCTGGCGGGCCGTCGCGCCGATGCGCCGAACAGCGGCTGGACCCGCAACGAGGTCTCCGACCTGCTGTTCTACGGCTTCCTCGGGGTGATCCTGGGAGGGCGCATCGGTTACGTGCTGTTCTATAACTTCGATCTCTTCCTCGCCGACCCGACCTACCTGTTCAAGATCTGGACCGGGGGCATGTCGTTCCACGGTGGTCTCATCGGGGTCATCACCGCCATGATCTGGTTTGCCCACAAGACCCAGCGCCACTTCTTCACCGTGGCCGACTTCGTGGCGCCGCTCATCCCCTTTGGCCTCGGCGTCGGTCGCATCGGCAACTTCATGAATGGCGAGCTGTGGGGGCGGGTCACCGATGTGCCCTGGGCCATCATCTTCCCGGAGGCGGGCCCCGAGCCGCGCCATCCGTCCCAGCTCTACCAGTTCGCCCTGGAAGGGGTGGTGCTCTTCATCATCCTGAACCTGTTCTGGCGCAAGCATCCACCCCGCGGCGCCATCTCAGGCCTGTTCCTGCTGTTCTACGGCCTGTTCCGCTTCCTGGTGGAGTTCGTCCGTCAGCCGGACAGCCAGCTGGGCCTCTACTTCAACGAGATCAGCATGGGCCAGATCCTCTCCACCCCGATGATAGTGGCGGGGGCGCTCATGGTCTGGGCCGCCTATAAACAGCCCCGTCTGTTCGGCAATGCGCCCAAGGAGGCCAAGTAATGCGTGCCTATCTCGACCTGATGCAGAAGATCCTGGACGAGGGGACAGTCAAATCCGATCGTACCGGGACCGGGACCGTTTCCCTGTTTGGTCATCAGATGCGCTTCAATCTGGCGGAAGGCTTCCCGCTGGTGACCACCAAGAAGTGTCACCTGCGCTCCATCATTCACGAGCTGCTCTGGTTCCTCGACGGCGATACCAATATCGCCTACCTCAAAGAGAACGGCGTCAGCATCTGGGACGAGTGGGCCGACGAGCACGGTGATCTGGGGCCTGTCTATGGTGCCCAGTGGCGCTCCTGGCCGGCAGCCGATGGGTCTGTCATCGACCAGATCCAGAAGGCGGTGGACGACATCCAGCACAACCCGGATTCCCGCCGCATCATCGTCTCCGCCTGGAACGTGGGCGAGCTGGACAAAATGGCGTTGGCACCCTGCCACGCCTTCTTCCAGTTCTATGTGGCGGATGGCAAGCTCTCCTGCCAGCTCTACCAGCGTAGTTGTGATGTTTTCCTTGGCCTGCCGTTCAACATTGCCAGCTATGCGCTGCTGACCCACATGATGGCGCAGCAGTGCGATCTGGAAGTGGGTGACTTTGTCTGGACCGGTGGCGATGTGCACCTCTATTCCAACCACATGGAGCAGACGGCACTGCAACTCACCCGCGAGCCGCGCCCCCTGCCGCAACTGGTGATCAAGCGCAAACCTGACTCCATCTTCGATTACAGATTCGAGGATTTCGAGATCCAGGGCTATGATCCTCATCCTGGGATCAAGGCGCCTGTCGCTATTTGAGTAGGTAATGAGCCTGGGGCGAGTATCGTCTCCCAGGTGACGATGAGTCGACACTCAGCTGTTAGAGGCACCTTCGGGTGCCTTTTTGCATTTTCTGTGAATTAATATGCAACATTCCGGGTGGAGAGATGGCTCCTGAAAAGGGGAAATAACCTGCTTATAGCAGGCATTATCTGTTTTGCTTTCGGTTTTTTCGTTGTTATCGGCCGTTAGAAACGATTTTTCATTGAGCTACTCGGGCCCTATACTGAAAAAATGGAATCTTATGGGTAGTTAGATATGAGCGATGTATTCAAGCGTTTTCTCAAACTGGAGTCTGCTTCCGGGATCATTCTGATCCTGGCCGCCCTGCTTGCCATCGGCTTGGCCAATTCGGCGCTGGCGCAACACTATCAGAGCTTCCTCAATACCGAGGTGCAGGTTCGCATCGCGGCGCTCGACATCAACAAGCCGCTGCTGCTCTGGATCAACGATGGCTTCATGGCGATCTTCTTCCTTCTGGTGGGTCTCGAGGTGAAGCGAGAGATGCTGGAGGGGGCGCTTTCCTCCCGGGTGCAGGCAACCTTCCCGGCCATTGCCGCCGTGGGTGGGATGTTGGCACCGGCCCTCATCTATAGCTTCTTCAACTACGGAGACGAGGCTACCCGTGCTGGCTGGGCGATTCCGGCCGCAACCGACATCGCCTTCGCTCTCGGGGTCATGGCGCTGCTGGGCAAGCGGGTACCGACCAGCCTCAAGGTCTTCTTGCTGGCGCTGGCCATCATGGACGATCTGGGGGTCATCATCATCATTGCCCTCTTCTACACCCAGCAACTGTCGCTGACTGCGCTGGCGATAGGTGTGGTGGCCACCCTGACCTTGCTCTGGATGAATCGCCGTGGTGAGGACAGGATTGGACTCTATATGCTAGTCGGCCTGGTGCTCTGGGTTGCCGTGCTCAAGTCCGGTGTCCATGCGACTCTGGCGGGGGTCATCGTGGGCTTCATGATCCCCCTCAACGGCAAGCGTTACGCATCGCCACTCAAGCATCTGGAGCATGTGCTGCACCCCTGGAGCGCCTTCCTGATCCTGCCGCTGTTCGCTTTCGCCAACGCCGGGGTATCGCTGGAGGGGGTCTACTTCTCGGCTCTGCTCAATCCGCTCCCCATGGGGATCATCCTGGGGCTCTTCGTCGGCAAGCCGCTCGGGATTTTCACCATCAGCTGGCTGGCAGTGAAATCAGGCATTGCCCAATTGCCGCAAGGAGTGAACTTCAGACAGATCTTTGCCGTCAGCATCCTGTGTGGCATCGGCTTCACCATGTCGATGTTTATCGCATCGCTGGCATTCGAGCATGGCGGACTGGACTACGGCAGCTACTCGCGCCTCGGGATCCTGGCAGGTTCCACACTCGCGGCCGTGATCGGTTACATCGCTCTGCGGATATCGCTGCCCAATCGGGAGGCGAATCAAAGTACGGAGGGGTTATGAGAAAACTAGGATGGTTAGTCATGCTGGCAAGCCCTGCACTCTGGGCAGATAGTCTGGCCGATTGTCAGCGGGATGCCACCTCGGCAAGTTGTTCTGCCTATCTCAACGGGGTGGTCGACAGCGCACTCATGCTGGGGGACTCACAGGTAAAAGCCCGGTTCGGAGAGACCTTCGCCGAACGGGCACTGAGCAGTCGTGCCGGCGAGCGAGTCAAGCTGTCCAACAAGCGCTATTGCACCGAGCGAATGCCGGATGCCGGTCGTCTCAAGGCCCATCTGCAGGCACAGTTCGACGCGAACAAGGTTGACTCGATCAGCGACATGTATGACATTCTGGCGGTTGAACTCAGCTGCTACCGGAGCCCGCCTGGCGCGGGAACCCCATCGGATGTCACACCTTAACTACAACCATCTCAAGTATTGGAAAAGGTTAAATTGATTAAAAATCAATGATTTATGATTTGTTCTTTGTGGCGTGGCGACAAAGTGGCGGCAGAGCGTAGATCCGTTGCGCTTTCCATCAGATTTCTCGAATCACCTCAATGAAGAAGACAGGAAGATATTGTTTTCCTGTCTTCTTACACCTCAATCCCACCACCTTTTAGATCAATACGTTATCTGCCTGGGTAGTCAAAGCATTGCTTTTGTCTATTTTGGCCTGCTCTTCTTGGGCTTTGAAATCGTTGTATGTATCTTTATCAAAGAGGGACATACTTTCGATTTCTTTGGCTGGTATCACTACTCGGAATGAGTTTATTGATAGTGTGTTTGGGCCCATTGGGATGCCTGAAAGCAAGCCGCGTTTAGAGTAATGATCGTGGTAGTTGGTTGTAAGATGCAGGGTCAACTCATCTTTATCCCTAAACCCGCTCATGATTGGGAGGAGTTCAATGTATTCAACAGACCCGTTCTCTAAGGCCGGCATGGTTAAAACACCAATGTAAACCTTACGGCTAGATAGCGTGACCACGAGTGGGAAGCGGGTGGAGGCTGCGTAAACTAGTAGACTTTCTTCTGGGCTGTGGCGGACGTTCTGGCTCAACCAGTTAGCCCTAGTTATTGGGTCATTAAAGCGGTAGCGACTGAGCATACCACAGGCACCAGCAATCGCTGTTGATACCGCGATCCAAGCAAAGGTCTTCAATACCTCATAGTTAATCAAGGCCTTTTCGACAGGCACTAGCTTCTCAATATCTTGTTTAACAAACCCTAATGTATTGGCAATCCACCTTAGTAGGCCAAAGTAGCTCATCCCAGATGTCACAAACCATCCTGCGACTAGGAATACTCCACCCCAAGATGCCACATAAAAATAAGCGTCCCATCCATTGGAACGCTTATATCTATATCGAGTTTTTGGAGACCTGCTTGCGAAGATGTACCCACAAATTAAGGCGATAGCAATGTAAATCGGGGCCATTTAATTCGCATGACTCCTTGACCGAGGCGGTTCAGTAGAGATGTCCTTGAATCCTTTGATCAGATCAACCAAATCTTGCTGAACGTCCGGGTTTTCCATGTTCATGGATACTACGCCATCTTTAGATACGATGACTTTAGTGTTGTTGGCTGCGATGACCTTAGCAAGGTTGTCAACCGGAGCCCTATCTAAGCGTAATAAATAGTATTTGATGAAATCTGACATGATCCAACCCTCCTCTGCACATTCCACAGCTTTCAGACCTAGTGGTTAGTGCTCCCTGCTGTAGGTACATACAGGGGCTCTATCGGTGTCTTTGCACCGTTCTTGTGCACAACATATAGTGGTCACTTTATAAGTATTGCACTATATGTAGTTTGATATGCGTTTTTAGAGGCACAAAACCCCACTTTTAAGCGGGGCTTGGCGAAAGTGGTTACTAACAGCGCCTGTTGATAACCTGTATATAACTTTATTTGTTATCTTGAGTATATCCCTTACCCCTAGAAATAATCAAGGCAGCCCGATGTAACTTTGAACAACCACAGTTCAAAAATGAGAGGTAGATTGGTTAACTTGACTGAACCGAAAGGGCTTCAAATGGGGTTATTTTGCGTGCCTTTTCTCTATGGTGCAGGATGAATGACCTTGTTACTCCGGTAGTTCTTCAAGCTTCACTTCGAGTTGGATGCGGTTGGTGTAGCCCTGGTTGGTGAGGTCGTGCACCACCTGGGTGAGTAGCCAGTCTGCCTCGTCTATCTGGGGCTTGAACCCCCTGACGGTGGTGGGTTGTTCCGGGTAGAGCTCTGGCCGGCCCCTGGCCAGGGTGATGTCGAACTCGGCCACCCCGCGCTGGATCCGCTCCCACTCTGCCCTGGCCGCCCGCATGGCATTGGCCTGGTTGGCGTAGACGTGGCGCAGTTCCTTGACGTTCTCGCTGCTGCCGACCAGCAGCTCGTTCTCTTTCTTGTTGACCACGACGCCCGGCGGCAATGGCCGCTCAGGCTTCGGTTTGGTCTTTCTCTTGCGCTTCACCTCGACTTTCTTTTTCTCTGCGGCTTTGTTGTCTTGCCAGTAGGCCGTCACGCCGGTGTAGGCGTCTCGGTCTGCCACTGAGAAGCGGTGCTGATCGCCATCTTGGCGGGTGATGGTGATGGCCGGCAGTGGCTGGCCGCTGGCGGTGGTGCCCTGGCCTGCCTTGATGAACATCAGGCGGCCAGATTTGACGGTGGCGATGGCATCGCACTGGCCAGCCAAGCGGGTGAGGAAGGCCAGATCGCTTTCGTTGGCCTGGTCGATGTGGTCGATCAGCTGCCCCTTGAGCGAGTCACCCACGCAGGGGGTGAGCTGGTAGGTGGTGGCCACCTGCTCGACGATGCTGCCTACGGTGGATTGGTGCCAACTGCGCTCGCGCAGCTTGTTCATGCTGCCGCGCAGGTCAGCCGATTTGCCCCTGATGGTGAGCACATCCGGGGCGCCGCCGTGCTCCACTTCGTCAATCTTGTAGGTGCCCTTGTCGACCAAGGCGCTGCCTTGCCAGCCGATGAGGACGCGCAGGGTGGCCCCCCGGCGCGGCATGTCGAGCTGACCGTCGCTGTCATCGAGGGTGATTTCGATGGTGTCGGCAGTGAAACCCCGGTTGTCGGTGATGGTCATCGACATCAGGCGCGGGCGGATGGCGGCCGAAATGTCTTTGCCATCGACCAGCACCTGGTAGGCCGGAACTGGATGCCCTTGGCGCAGTGCATCGAGCGAGTTGGTGATGCCGAGATTCTCGGCTAGGCGGCTGCCGAACTGGTCAAGTGCCCCCATCAGAGGATCCCCCCCAGCTTGCCGCCGATGCTACCCATGAGTTTGCCCACCCCCAAGCGGCCGAGCAGGTTGCCGGCGGTGCGCCCCAGCAGGGTGTTGCCCAGCGTGCTGTCGTTGTCGTCGACCCGCTTGAGCTTGATGCTGAACTCTATCTTGCGGGCGGCACCATCGCTGAAAAACTCGGTGCGGGTGGTGCTGATGCCCTCTATCACGAACGAGCCACGCATCACGCCATCGCCCTGGATCAGGGGGAAGGCTTCACCGCTGTCACCCATCTGGCGCAGCATGTCGAGTGACACCGGGCCTCCGGTCAACTCTGGGTAGAGCACCCCACTCAGGGTGCTGGTTTCATCGTCAGGGCCGAGAAATTGGTAAGCCGGGCGAGCGCCGACCCGGTTATTGCCCGGGTGGCGCCATGCCCATTCGTCTTGCTGGGATTGTGGGGCAACGGTCGAGCGCATAAACACGAACCAGCCCAGGGTCATCATCATGGTGGTTGCTCCTTAGTTGCGGTCGCCCAGCGTGGCGCGGCCACGGGCTGCGGCCTGCCGCTCGCGCTGTTCTATCCGTTGGTCAATCTTGCGAACGAGATCATCAGGTGTTTCCCCCGGCTGCTGCACGATAGTCCACTGATGAGTGGTCGTTGAGTTGCCACCTCTGGCCGCGACTGGTTTGGGTACTGGTGTCGGTACAATTCGGGGGCCGTAGCCGCTGGCGCCAGCCAGTGCCGGCTGGGGGAGATTACCCGTCAGATAACCCGGCCCTGTCGACTTGTCCTGGCCGATGGTGACGTTACCGCCGGTAAACCAGTCAGGCAGGTATTTGGTGAATTCCTTGACCTTCTCCATCAGGGTCTTCCATTTGGCGGTGATGCCGTCGATCAGCCCCTGCACGATGGCTTTGCCCTTGTTGACCGCACCGTCTGGCAGAGTGTCGAAGAAGGCCCAGATGTCGTTCCAGTGGGCAATCAGCATGCCGATGGGAGTCCATGAAAACAGCTCTTTGAGCAGATCCCACCAGGCTATCAGCGGGGCTTTGCATTTCTCCCAGAGTTCACTGAACCACTTGGCGATTCCGTCCCAGTTTTTGTAGATGAGGTAGGCGACACCGGCGATAGCGGCAATCCCCATGATGAACCAGCCTACCGGGGTGGTGAGCATGGCCATCCCCAGCCTGAAAATGCCGAGGGTGAGCCACTTGAGCGGGGCCAGCAGCATGGTGATGGCCTTGCCGAGGAAGGTGCCTTTGATGCCCAGGATCCCGAACGTCAGTTTCATGATGGCCATGGGCCCCAAGACGGCGGCCACTGCCAGCGACAGACCGCCGAAGGCGATGGTCACGGCGGAGAGGATGCCGCCGACCTTCATCAGGGTGTTGGAGAGTTCCGGGTTTTTCTTCGCCCAGTTACCGAGGCGCTCGGACAGTTCGGCGATCCATTCTGTGATGGCCTTGATCTCGGGGGCGATAGCTTCGCCAAAGTTGACCATGGCGTTGGTAAAGGTGCCGGTGGCGGCATCCCACAGGCTGCCCAGGGTGCCAAGCTGGGCGTTGACCCGCTCTTGCAGGGCGGCTTGGTCGGCCATCTTCTTCTGGGTTGCGCGATAGCCATCCATCCCTTTGCTGATGATCAGCTCCAGCACCTGCAGGGTTTCAGCATCGTCGCCGTAGATGCCCTTCAGGACTTGCAGGCGGCGCTCGGTGTTCAATCCCTTCAGCTTGGCGAGCTGGGCAAACATGTTCTCCATCCCTGCGAATTCACCCTTGCCGTCGGTGAAATTCAGCTTCAACCCGGTGCCTTTCGTGGCCTTGGCAATCTTGCCGGTGTTCATGCTCATCTGGAAAACTTTGCGGTAGGCGTTCCCTGATGACTCGCCCGCCATGCCAGCCTGATCGGCCATGATGACCAACGGGGCCAGTACCTTGGCGGCCTCGAGCCCTGACTTGCGCAAGATTCCCATGGCCGGGGTGAGTTTGGTGAAGGCGCCCAGCATGTTGCCGCTGTCAACGCCGAGGTAGAACGAGCGCTGGATGGTATCCATCAGCCCCATCATGTCTTGCTCTGCGGTGCCGGTGGCATCCTGCAGTTTGGCCGCAAACAGCGCTGCTTGGTCGAACGGCATTTTCAGCTGCACACCGAGGTAGGCAGTCGCCTCCCCCAGGCCACCCAGGATGGATTTTGCGCTCATCCCCTGCTGGATCAGCGTGCTCATCATGTTCTGGAAGTCCGCCGTGGTGCCCGGCAGTTTGTTGCCGAGCTTGGTGGCCAGATCGCTGATGGCTTGGAACTCCTGCCGCACCTGGCCGCCCTTGCCCATCATGGAGACCTTGAGGTCTACGACCGATGTTTCAGCTCTGGCGAACTCGATCACCGGCTTGAGGGTGGTCAAGCCCATGGCAGTGCCGGTCGCCAGGGCTGTGGCGCCGTGGCCTGCTATCTGGCCGCGCAGCTCCTGGGTTTGGCGGTAACTGGCTTTGACCTGGTTGAGGCGCTTTTGCTGGTCGGCCAGTTGGCCCAGCTTGGCGCGCTGCTGGTCGAGCTGGGCATTGGCGGAAGCCAGATCGGTCTTGAGGCGGCGCTGGTGTTCGCCGAGCTGCTTGGTGTTGATGCCTGCCTCGCCCAGGGCCCGTTTCAGGCTGCCGTGACGGGCGACCATTTCCCGCTCTTGTTGGGAGAGGTCGCGCACCTTCTGTTTGGCCTGCTCCATGGCGCGGGTCATGGCCTTGGTTGGTTGCTCGACCTTGGCAAGTTGCTGGGCCATCTGCTGGGCATCGCGCTGGGCTGCTGTGAGCTGGGCGCGGGTAGCGCCAATTTGGCTTCCCAGGGAGCGATAGCCGTCAATCTGGCCGCTCTGGGTCTCGAGCTCCTTGATGCGCTTTTTCGTCTCGGCGAGGTCTTTGGCGGTGATGCGGCTCTGGCCGCTGACTGCTTTGAGGGGGGCGGTCAGCTTGTCGACCGCCCCGAGCAGGATTTGAAGTTTGAGAGGGTTCATTGTTCTTCTGCCCCGTTGATGCGGTTGTGAATCTCAACGAGGCGTTGGTGCCAGCCCATCAGCTCGCTGATGTCCATGGCCGCCATCTCGGACGGCGGCCAATGGGCGATGATGGCGATCTCGGCCATCAGATCGTCTATGCAGTGAGGTAGGCCTCCTGCTGCGAGCCCATCAAAAAACCGACCACCACTACCCCGGCTTTGAGCAGGTCAGCCGGGTCCATATCGTTCACTTCCTTTTCGGTCAGGTCGGTGATGCGGGGCAGCAGTTTGATGAGGGTATCCACGTTCATCTGGACGATGTCCATCGTGTTGAGCCCGCGCAGGTGGCCCGCCTTCTTGGGGCTGCGGATGATCAGGCTGTTGAGGGTGTTCTCGCCGCGCTGGATCGGGGTGTCGAGGGTGATTTCTTTCTGTTCCATGGTGCTTGTTCCTGTTGTGGATGTGGTGAGGGCGGCTGTTGGCCGCCCGTTGGATGGGGGAATGGGTTAGAGGCCGATGGCTTTGCGGTGCTCGGCCATGCGATCGACGCCATCGGGGCCGATTTCGATCATGTTGATGAGGTCAATCTCATGGATCACCTGACCGTTGACGGTCTCTTTGTAGTAGGTGTTGACCATGCTGACCTTGGCCTGGGTGTTGTCACCGGCCTTGAGGGTGCCGCGATCGAGCTCTTTGAAGCGGCCACGACAGACGATCTCGACGGCGACCACTTCGCCGGTGTCATCACGCTGGACTGAACCGGCAAAGCGCAGGCTGGTGCCGTCGGCTTTGGGCTCACCCATGCAACTCAGCAGGGGTTCGCCGTAGCCACCGAAGGTGAAGGAGACATCGAGGGCGCTGTCATCCAGCCCCATGTCGATGTTGACGGCACCCCCCATGCCGCCACCGCGATAGGCTTCAAACTTGCGGGACAGCTTGGCCGGGGTGATGTCTTCCGCTTCACCGACCCAGTTATCGCCGTTGAGGAAAAGGTTGAGTCGTTTGAGTTTGCGTGGCAGTGCCATGGGGGCTCCTTATGCGGCGGCCGCGACGCGGGCGCCGAAGTCGATGAGGTAGGTGTCGGTGATGCGCTGGATGAAGCCGAGGTCTTCGAGCGGCGGCACCGGTGTGTAGTTGTAATCGATGCGCAGCTTGCCGGCCTTGAGGGTGTCTTTGTCGTTGAGCTCCTCGTTGTACCAGCAGTCAAAGCCGAGCAGGTAACCGCCCGTCACCAGTTCGCGGCCCTTGGCCTTGATGCCCTCGATG
Organism: Aeromonas sp. QDB30; assembly: GCF_027707645.1. Lineage (NCBI taxonomy): Bacteria > Pseudomonadati > Pseudomonadota > Gammaproteobacteria > Aeromonadales > Aeromonadaceae > Aeromonas > Aeromonas sp. QDB30. The sequence continues at coordinate 49,839 of NZ_JAPCIY010000009.1, forward strand.
ATGTCTTTCACCAGGGTGGGGGTGAGCGGCTTGTCGTTGGCCCACATGTGCGCCTCGGCCATGGTGTCGGCCAGGATCTGGGCGGTGCGGGTGTAGTTCTCGAACTGGAACAGGGGATCATCGGAACAGGTGCGGTTGCCCCAGTAGCGGAAGCCGTCCGCCCTGATGAGGGCCGTGATCTCGTTGGCGTTGAGCAGGCCGACTTCGGTATCGGGGTCTTGCAGATCCCAGAACAGGGCCTTGGTCATGCCGTCGACCCCGGTCACGCCGACGTTGGACAGGGTCTTGTGCCAGCCGATCTCCTTGTCGATGAATGCCCGCATGGCGGCTGCCTTGAGGCAGGCATCGAGCTTGATGCTGGCATTGGCGGCGGTGTCCCAGGCGGTCCAGTCGCCGTGGATCGGCATCAGCTCGCGGCTGGAGAAGTTTTCGCGGTAGGCGAGTGCCGCCTCGACGGTGTCGGCGATGGTCGGCACATAGGCGAAGGCGCGCAGCTTTTTGGCCGCACCTGCCAGGGCGGTGGCTACGGCTAAGGTGCAGTTGTCCGGCACACAGAGGATGCGCGGCTTGACGCCCGTGACCGGGGCGGCCCGCTCCAGCGCCTTGAGGCCGGTATAGCTGCCATCCGGCAGGATGGTGCCGATGATGTTGCTGGTCAGTTCTGCCGCGTCGGCGCCATCCGCCACGCGCACGGCGATGACGATGGTGTTGACGGTGTCATAGATGGTTTGCAGCGAGCGCTTAAGGTTGCCCTTGGTGCCTGCCTTGGCGATGGCTGCCGGCAGGTTGGCAATCAGCACGGGTTTGTTGAGGGGGAAGTAAGCGGCATCCGCATCGCTGCCGGTGCAGATGATGCCGATCACCGCCGTGGCGACGGTGCGGATGGTGCGCGTGCCCTCGTTGACTTCCACGACGCGCACGCCGTGGTGAAATTGGTCCAGTGCCATAGGTTCTCCTGTTGTCCGGACGGAGCATTCTGTGCGTAGGTAATGCATGTGATGCGAGCAGGCTCAGGATGCAGGGGCAGGGGATGACACGCGAGCGGCGGCCAGTGTGTGAGGGCCGTACACACTGGCGAGACGGTGACAAGGTAATGGACGGCGGCAGTAACGAAACACCCCGCACAGGGCGGGGTGTTTCGTTAGATTATGATTTAAGTTCCATAGAAATGGGGTCAGCTCAATAAGTTATGTTCAATTCCCATGCGGCATATCGCCCAGCCGAAGGTAAATTTAAATTGTGGAAGGTAATATCAACCCCTTCATAATCAGGCAGCCCGCAAGTGAGGATGGTCTGAGCCCCGCGAAGAGGTTGGGTAAGACCTGCCTGCAACACCCCCCACGATGCGATAAAAGCCAATTTTCCGGTCGTTATGGTAACTGGCCATGTAATACGCTTATCAATCCGCTCAGTAAGTTCGGCCGGTCTAATTGTCCCCCATATCCTGACAATCCTGCCATTCTTTGTTTCATAACCACCATACCAAGGATGTGCGGTTATAAATGAGCCGTCAGCCATGGAGAAGTCACATGCCTCTAGCGCTGTGGTAAATATGGCGATACCCATTGTTGTTAGGTGATTGATGCCATTACCACCATATGGCAACTTGGTATTTGCTGCACCATTCCCCACCCCCCACATCTGGCTGTTGGTCAATGACGGCATGTATCGGACATGCTCACCATAGTTAAAATTTTCCAAAAATGTCAGCCCACCAGAGGTATACCCACCATTGTACCCGCCGATAGCGGGATAGTAGAGCCCCGCGCCAAGATGAAGGTTTACCCAGTCGGGTAATTTGTCAGTTTCAGTTGTTGAAACGGACACGCGAACTTTCTGGTTATATACCTCAACTTGCAGTTTGTGCGGGGTGTCAGGGATGATCTGTGATGGTACGAGAACAACCTGACTACCAGCGGAGTTATAGCATGTCAATTTCAAAGTATTATCGGTGTGCACCCCTATAAAAACAGCATCATTGTTTCCGACACCTACTTTTAATGATAGCGGGTTCCCACCTATTTTATAAGCCGCTCTATTTGGCAGACCAAATATGGCTGACCAGTTTCTACACTCCACTGGCGATATAAATGCGCCATTCGTGGAGGCGGCCCCAATTAATCGGACATTGTAACTATCAAGAATATCAAAGCCGTCCCTCATTACATTAAAAACTCGGTTTACATCGAGGCATGGAATTTTATCTTTTGCGCAGAGCGAGCGAATAAAACCAGCAGCTATATCGCGGCCTTCTTGCGCTGACTTGCTACCATAGCTGCCATCGTAGGCACCTCCACCATTCGTGCTTGGGACTGGGGGTGTGACCATGATCAAATCAGGATTGGTCGGGAATGCTTTTATCTTATTCACGACGCTATTCAAAGCGTTAATTGAGATGCTACTGCCATCATTCATCCCCATCGACACAATCACTAAATCAGGTTCCAGCGCCGAAACATAATCTAGCCAAGGAGTACTTTGATTGGTATACCAGTCCACAAACCCAGTAGGAACAGTATCAAGATCCTTGAACATCTGCCCACCAATCGCCCGATTGTAGAAAATCGGAGTTTTATCTGGGTTATCTCGTTTTATCTTGTCAATAATGCAACTGTACTGAGAGCTAACCCTGTCCAATGTATTTGGCTGATACGTCGAGATACTATCCCCGACAACGACCACAACCGGAGAGGATTTTGAGGAGAATTTTGGCAACTGCTTAGCCGATATTCCGTCGAGGATCGGCATGGACTGCTCATCGCCCCGTACGATACGCATCCGGTAAGAGCCCGGGCCAGTGATCTTGTGACAGCCTAAAAATATTACCTCCTGTCGATTGAGGATGGTGCCTGTCACGTTGTAGTCACGGTTAAATGTGACAAACAAAATCTTCTTGGTAATTGCGTCGTTGACGGCTGCCTGCAAGATGGCTGTGTCATTAGCCCCCGAATAGGATTCAGCAGACACATACGACAGCCCTCCAGTAATCTTATCCAGCTGAAAACCAAGTGCTGCGGTCTTATCATCCACGTATTTGCGGGTTGCCAGCACCACAGACGGATCGATCTTGAGCTCTACTGCACTGGTGTCGCTGACAACCAGCACCATTCGGATGGTCTGGGTGCGACCAGCTCCACTGGTCAGCAGTGGCTTGTAGGTGTCTGGTGTATTGGCTACGGCAATGAGAGTCCCGCTGTTGTCATAAAGTCCCACTTCACGGACCCACCAACCACCGATGTCCTCTGGGATAATTTGTTCAGCAACCAGTTGCGCCGGGTTGAGAGGATCCTGAAACAGGGTGTTGAGGGGAGCGCGGCGAACCTCTCGAGCCAGCGATGTTTGAGCCGGGTTGGGCGTAACCGGCTGGCCATTACCATCGCCAATCGCCATGTGCGTAATTTTCAGTGGAATACCCAGGGCGATGGCGTTGGCGATTCTTGCCTGACCAGCATTGGTTGGAATGGCGAAATAGATGGCGCTCATTGGCTGGCATCTCCTGTCTGTTGCGGATAAATAGTCATGGTGTCGATGGTGTGGGTGATGCCGCCGTGCCATTGCTGGCCAGGGATTTCGATGGACGCGGGGCTGTATGGGTAGATGGTCAACTCATCTCCTTGGTAGCTGGTTGCGCCCAGATAGAGTTGACCATGGGTCTCCATGCTGATGTCGAGACCCGTCAGATGGCGGGTCATGGGCTTGGCATTTGAGATCCGGCGTTCCAGTTCTTGATACAGGTCCTCGGTGATACCTATATCCCGCACATCGACGTCGAGTTTGAAGGTGCCAGGGGGGGCGGTCGGGGCCTCTTGCCACCATTCCTGCACTCTGATCTGAAAGCCCAGTGGCTCCACCGCACGGCGAATTGCACCGATGGTGCCTTTGCGGCTGTGTACGAAGTAGCTATTAGCGATGACCTGGCGCTTTGTGGCCTCAGGCCATTTGTCATCCCAGTAATCGACGCTCCAGCTGGCGGCCAGATAGGGCAGCAGGTGGGCGGGACAGGTCCAGGGTGACCATAGCGAGCGAAATGGGATCGGCAATTGTTGGGCGTTAGCCCCTGCTGTGGTCAGGTTGCGCTCGGTGCGTGTAGTACTGGGGGGCAACAGGGTGCTCATACTGCCCGCTCCACAGTGAAACTGGTGCAGTAGGCTGCCTGGGTGCTGCTCGGAATGATGTCGACCCAGCCAGTCAACTCAACCTTGCGCACGCCCTGCACGTGCAGGGCGGCATCAATGGCAGAGCGTGGCACCTCGACCCCGATGCGGCGGCGCGGATTGATAAAGGCGGCGAGCTGGCCACGGGCTGCCTGCAGGATCACATCCACCTCGGCCCCCTGGCTGTCGATGTGTAGCTTGGCGGCGATGGTGTAGTTGATGATGCCAGCGCTCTGCACCGTGAGCCGGTCGGCCACCGGGCGCCTGTCTTCCTGGCTCAGGGCTTGGGTGACTTTGGCGATCAACGCCGCATCGGCGCTGCCGTTCCCCTCGGTGCTGAGGATGGTGACCAGCGCTTCGGCGGGGGCGGGGCTGGAGCCTTTGGCATCGGCCACCTTGCCATCTGCCGAAAGGGCGAAATACTCATAGGCCCCGGTGGGGCCTGCCACGCTCAGGCCATCCCACGCCATCAGGGCGCGCAGGATCAGCGCCTCGTCATCCTCTTTGATTTCAGGCACCGGCGGGGTCGCGGTGTCATCCCCTGGCTGGATGATGAGTCGCTGCACCTTCCAGTTGGCCACCAGGTTGTCGAGGTCGCTCCCTTTGGCCCACGCCAGCATGTTGGCGACGGCGGCATCGTTAATGCGTTGGCGCAGGATCAGCTCCCGATAGGCATTCTCTTGCAGCAGCTTGGTGATGGGCTCGGATTCGAGCGCCAGGGTGGCGGCGATGGCTGCCTGTTGGTCTGCCGGATAGAGGCTGACAAAATAGGCCTTGCGCTCGGCGAGGATGGTCTCGAAATCGAGCACCTCGATCACATCGGGCTGCGGCAGTTGAGAGAGGGTGATGGTGCTCAATTGGCGGCTCCTGTGGGAATGGCGATAGAGGCAGACTCCGGCGCGCCGCCGTCCTTGCGCTGCCAGGTGAGCTCGACGGTGAGGGCGCCATCCATGCCGCCGCCCAGCACATCGACCCGGGTGATGGTGATGCGGGGTTCCCAGTTGATGAGGGCCTGCACGGTGGCGGCCATCAGGCGCAGGCGGGTGGCCTGATGCTGTGGCTGGTCGATGAGGTAAAACAGCTCGCTGCCGTAGTCGCGGCGCATGACCCGGGATCCCACCGGGGTGATGAGGATGTCGCGCACCGACTGGATGATGTGGTCGGTGGCGCTGATGGCGCGGCCAGAGGCTGCATTCATGCCGAGCCAGTTCATTGCGGGCCCCCGGAGGTGCCGCTGCCGGTGCTGACGCCACTGTGCTTGTGGGTGGTCACCTCAATGCCGCCAATCTTGGCCGTGGGGGCGGTGATCTTGCCGCCCGCCTCGATGGTCGAACCGACCTTGAGTGCCTGGGTGCATTCCACCATGGGGGTGATCAGCTTGACGGCGACGGAGGCCGAGAGCGTGGCGGTCTTGATGCCGTTGGCGTTGAGCGACCCGGTGGCCGGGTTGTACTCGATGACGGCGCCGTCGCTGTATTCGGTGCGGTCGAGATCCGGATTGTCATCGCCTGCCAGCGGCTCTGGGAAGGCGTCGCAGTGGATGGGGCCGACGATGTAGGCATTGCGCAGATCGCCGCTGACCGAGAGCATCAGCACCTGCTCGCCGATGGAGAGGCGATGGCGGCTGCGGTTCTTCCCGGCCCGCGCAGTTGCGTAGGGCCGCCAGTTGGTGATGAGGTCGCCGGTTTTGACGCGACATTCCCCTGATCGCACGGCGGTGACGGTGCCGATGCGGATCAGGTTGTCGATCAGGCGTTGGAGTTCGGTCGGGGTCGGTTGCATGGGGCCATTGTTTTGGGCAATGGCGAGTAAGGCGAGGGGCGGCCAGTGTGTACGGCGCTGGCACACTGGCGGCGGTGGTTATCCCCCTCTAGTGAGGTGCATGAGCAGGATGCTTTCCAGGCTGTCGCGTTCCTGCTCGGTAATGCCCAGCAGCTCCCGCACCGGGTATTTCACCTCTTTGCCCTTCATCCGCTCTTTCAGGCCGTAGTGATGGGTGTTGGCCAGTCGGTTGGCGGTGCCGACAAACTCGACTACGGCTTGATGTTCATTGGCGCGGGCCTTGAGCCAGGAAGGGTTACTGATCTTGAAGAACATCTTGCGGCGCAGGCGCCCCCGGCTTTTTTTCAGCTTGGGCTGAGGCTTGCGCGGGGCCATGGGGCTGCCATCTGGCTGGAGGTTGGCGCGGATGCGCTGGGCCTGGCTGGCGCGCAAGGTGCGGGCCATCTCGCCCGCCAACTGACGGCGGGCGGCGGGCTCCATGCTGGCCAGCAGGCCATCGGCCCAGCTGGTCAGGCGGCTCAGGTCGTCGGTGGCCATGGCTGATGTTCCCCGTTGATAAAGAGTTCCCAGGTGATGCCGTCATAGGGGTCTTCCGGTGGTTCCGGCAGGTGCTCCCAGCCAATCCCCTGTTCGTTTTGCCACACCCTGACCCGCTCGGTCAGCTTGACGGTGATGATGAGGTCCATCAGGTCGTTGGCGAGGTATTCGGCCTCGAAGGTGATGCCCTCCTTGCGCTGCTCGTCGTTGGTCATCAGCTCGGGCTGGTGTTGGCGCAGCCAGGCCAGCAGCGGCACCATGATCTGGTCCGGGTGGCCGGCAAAGTCCTCGATGCCGATGGTGAGGGGGTATTGCCACTCGAACGAGAGCGAGCGGGCACCGGTGCTTTCGACATTGCCCGGGGCGATGAAGATATGCAGCTTGTCCGGGTTGGTCTTGAGGTGGGGCACGCAGCGGGTCAGTACCTCACGGATCTGTTTTGGTTTTTCCATGCTCCCTCCCGTTCTGGTGCCGTTGCTGGCAGGCGATGAGGCTGTCGACCTGGGCGGCGCAGGTGGCCCAGGCGGCCTCGGTCTGAGTCAGCTGATCCATGAGGTCGCCGTTATTGACCGGGCTGGCGGCCGGCAGTTTGCAGGGGGTCACCCCCTGACAGGTGAGCCTGATAATCTGCGGCGCCGGTGAGGGCGGGGCGCTGGAGCAGCCTGACAACAGGATCAGGCAGAGGGCGATCAGCCCACTCCTTGAGTTCGGCATTTTCACGTTTGAGCCTCTTGATGGTGTCGGCACGGGTGGCGGCCGTGATGGTCAGATCGCCAAGCTGGCGTTGCAGCGTGGCGGCGGCGTTTGCCTGGGCGTCCAGCTCGCCGGTGAGGGTATCAATGGCCCCGTCTTTGAGCTTTTCCCGCTGCTCGGCCTCTTTGGCCTTGTCGTTGGCCGCGTTGAGGTCGCTTTGCAGGGTGGAGACTTGGCCCTCAGCCAGGGCGGCGGAGCGGGCCGACCAGCCCCAGCCTGCCAAGGCGACGGTCAGGGCCAGCAGCAACCAGGTGAGGGGGGAGCGTACTAATGCCATTACGGTTTCCTCGGTGGTGGGGTGGGCTGCGGATTATTCTGGTTACATCCTCTGAACGGGCAGACCACGCAGCCACCAAGCCAGCGCAATTCCAGACACTTCGCATCCAGCTTGGTGCAGGTTTTCCCTACCAAGTGACCGCACTTAGGCCGAGGCATCCGCCACCTCCTTCACCGGATAGACCTTGGCAAAATGGTCATATGTTTTGGCGAGCTTGGTGTCGTAGTCATTGTCCTTGTAGGCCGGGCCGTTGTAGCGGCGGGCAAAGTCAGCCCACTTTCGACCCAGCAGTGCCTTGTGCATGGCGGGATCTTGCTGGATGAAGCGGCACAGGGCGGTGAGGTGGTCCACTTCGCTGCGCTGCATGGCGGTCTGCCAGTCGCTGGCCGAGGCAAAGCCCAGCGCCTGCCAGTGGAAGCCCATGATCTGGAACATCCCCCAACTGGCCGACTCGATGGCGGCATCCCGGTGCAGGCTGATGGCGAGTTGCAGCCGCTCCCACTCGGCCACCCCGCCCGCATAGCCGCCGCGCTTGGGGTTGACCAGGTTGGGGTAATGGGCGGCCATCTGGTCGGCGGCGGCCTTGCCCAGGTGCTGGGTGAGCTGCTTGTAGAACACATGCCGCTCGAACAGCACCACCGGGCGCATGTCGGTGGTGAACCCCTCGCCGATGCTCTCGACCTGGGCGACGGTGGCCATGGTGGCCAGCGGCAGGCCCAGCAGGTCAGCCCCAGCCTGCATGTCGCCGATGCGCAACTGGTTGCCACGCTCGCTGCCTAGCAGGGCGGCCATGGTGCGGGGGCCAGCCTGGCCGATGGCGGTGATCATGTAGTCCCGCTGAAAGGCGAGCAGGGCGCGCTCGGTGGCATCGCCAAACCAGCCATCCGGATCGAGCGGATAACCGGCTTTGGCCAGGCGACGCTGCAGGTCGGCGACGGCGGCGCCGGTATCCCCTTTTTTCAGGCTCATGGCTGAAATCTCCCATTCAGATGGCTGGCGGTGGTCGGTTGCTGACGGCGGCGCGGCAGCAGGCGCATGACGGATCCGCGGGAACCGATCAGGGCGGTGAGTACGACAGAGGCCAGCAGGACTGCGGCGGGGTCAGGAGCGGGCAGTGCCCCGATCAGGGCACGCAGGGGCACGGAACCGGCGGCGAAGGTGAGCAGCCAGGCAAGCACGGCAGGGAGGGGGCGATAGTCGCCCCCGTTGCGGTTGAAGGTGGCGATGCGCAGCGCGATGGCGGCGCAGATCATGGCGTAGAGGATGGTCAGCATGTCAGCCCCCTTTGCGGAGTTTGAGCAGGTCTTCCGGCGTTTTGCGCAGGATCCACTGCAACAGGTGGACGGCCAACGCCGAGGCCAGCATTGCGCCGACGGCCCTGGGGACCTCGACGCTGAGTGGCAGCACGCTGGCCAGCATGGCGGCAACCAGCGGTGCCGCCAGTGCCCCCGCCACGAAGGCGGCAACGAACAGCCCCGCTTTGCGCAGGTTTCCCAGCTCGGCGGTGGTGGCGATGAACACCAGCGCCCCGGCGAATGCACCGAGCAGGACGCCGGGGTCAACGCCCGGGAAGAGGGACAGCAACGCCAAGGCGCTCAGGGTGCTGGTTGCTGCACTGGATGAAATGGGTTCTGGCATCGTGCTCTCCTATCGTTTGCCGCCGTAGTGGCGAGCGGTTTGAAATTCGTGGATGGTCTGGCACTCGGCGCAGCGTTCGCAGCCCCGGATCGCTTCACGGCGCGCCTGCGGGATGGTGTTTTCGCAGTCGATGCAGTAGTGCGGGCCGGTGCCACTGATGCGGGCGGCGTGGATGCGGGCAGCGAGTTGCTGCTCGCTGATGTCGGCCAGTCGTTCGAGTGCGTCGTCGAGGCGGCTCATGGTCATTCCCATAGCTGGATCAGCGGCTGCTCGGCCTGGGTGGGGGCCGCTGGCATTGTGATGAGGGTTCCGGTCGGGAGGATGGGGCCGAGCGCGGCCAAACCGGGGTTGAGTGCGAGCACCTGCTCGGTGATGCCTGCGGTGTAGCCGTAGTGCCGGAACAGGATGAGGTCGAGGGTGTCACCCTGTTGGCTGCGCAGCTCCATCAGATGAGCGCCACGGTGATGTGGGTGGTACCGAGGATGTCGCGAATGGCAAAGCGGGCGTCGCGGTAGAGGTCGTCAGAGCTGATGATTTTGGCATCGGCTCCTTTGACGCCATCACCGGTGGCGCTGTAGTCGGTGTAACGCTCCAGCAGGTTGGCGCGGGTCATGGCATAGACGGCGCGCCGATAGCTGTGCAGGTGCGCCGATTCGCCATTGATGACCTCGCCCGGTACGGCGGCCAGGGTGGCGACCCCTTCTGCCTCACGGGCGCGGCGCCAGTCAGCCAGATCCCGGTTGACGCTGGTGATGGCGTCGATCACGGCATGCTTGAGGCGGGCCGTGGTGACGGTGCCATCGAGCCGGACGGTGTCGCGCAGGTCAGGCAGCGAGATCGCTGGCCAGAAGGGGGTGGAGTCTATCTCCCCTTCGGCTGGCGACGTGGTGGCATTGGCAATGAATCCGGTGCTCATGGTGTTCCTTTTCCGCTTGTTGGGCGGTGGTCGGGCCGTCTGGTATGCGAAACGCATTCGTCAGGCCCGAGCCGCCCAGGGTGCGGGGTTCGCTCGGTTAGCTGCCGCCGCCGGTGGCGTCGGGCTGCTGTTCTTTTTTCAGTTCGCGCTCGAGCACTTCGAGCTCTTTTTTGATGCCGACCTTGTCGTGCAGTTCGATGGCGCGGCGGTAGTGCTGGGCGGCCTGATCCTTGAACCCTTCAGCCAGGGCGGCGCGGCCCACGGCCTTGTGCAGCTTGGCGCGTACCTGGTCGAAGATGTCGCAGTCGGCCAACATGGCCAGATAGCGATTGAGCAGGGGCAGGGAGGGTCCCGCGCCGGCTTCTTGCTGCTTGATGGCGGTGTCGGCGACTTCTTCGGCGATCATGGTGGCGGCGGTGCGCTCGTAGCGATCGGGGGTGCTCAGGCCATGGCGGATCACGTAGGAGGCCATGGGTAGGGCCCCTTCGAGATCGCCGGTGTCGAGGTGCCAGAGCATGACGGTGACCAGGACGTCATCTTGTCCGCCCCGGTCGGCGGCCAGCACGCCATCAATCCACGGCTGATAGACGGCCAGCATGGGGCGCTTTGCGTCGATCTTGCGTTCGATGCTCTGGATGCCTTTGAGGGTGCGGCGGTGTTCGGCCAACTGCATCAGCTGCAGCTCGTAGGCGTTGGCGCGTTGTTGGTCGAACTGAGGATTGGCCGCCCCTTGCAGGGCGGCCAGTTTGCGTTCGCGGTTGCGACGGGCAGGTGATGTCATGTCGCCCCCTTAACCGCCAGCGGCCGGTTTCGGCCCGATGACGATGTTTTCGATCAGGGCGACGCAGTCGTAGTCTTCCACCACGTAGGCATCGTTGGAGCTTTCGTAGTTGACGATGCGGTCACGCTGCGGTTCTTCCTGGATATGACGGCGGCGGGCGCCTTCCTGCCAGTAGATGGACAGATTTTCCAGCGAAGTTATGAGCATGGAGTCTTCGGGGAAGAAGGGGACCCGCACGGACTTGAGCCCGCCGATCTGTTTCTGGCTGACCAGCACCTGGCCGGCCAGCTTTTCCTGGTTGTTGTCGGCGTTGTTGATGATGGGGAAGTATTTGTCGGCCAGCAGCTTGCGACCGCAGATGACAACCAGTTCGGTGTCATCCTGATGCCAGGGGGCAATAGACTCGCTTACGGCATCGAACACCAGGGCGTCGAGGTTGTGGTAGTCGCCTTCTTTGGCGTCGTCCTCCCCCTTCGGCTGGTAGATGTAGATATGGCCGGAACCTTCTTCCCCTTCATCCATCACTTTGGCCGGGGCATCCTCACGGATGTGTTGCAGCCAGCCCTTGTTCACATCTTGCAGCAGCGGGTTGGCGGTGCGGTTGGTGCTCGGCGCCACGCTGGTACCGTGCCAGCCGATCATGATCCGGTCCAGCCCTTGGCGTTTGAGGATGGCGTCGCGAATGCGAGTCTGGAAGTCGGGGAATTTGGCCCAGATGTCCAGCTTGTTGTAACCCAGACTGGTGTCGTAGTTGGTCTTTGCGCACTCGTAGTCTTGCGGATAGAGGGCGCTCGGGTCGTTAGGTTCTCGGACATTGCTGCTGGTATCGGTGCGGCCTGCGATGGTGTTGCCGATACCGATACCCACTTTCTGCCCCTTCATCTCAGGTACCGGGATGACTTGGATCATTTCCAAGAACTTCACCGACTCCTGCATCTTGGTTTCCAGGGTCTGCTGGACGCTCGGCTGCACGTTGAACTGCACCATGGCGTTGGAAATGGCGTTGAGTTTGGCCACCTGGCCGGTGAACTCGTTGAACTTCTGGCGGGTTTCGTTACGCATGTATGGGGTCCTTAGCAGTCAGTTTGAATGGAGGTACCATCGCTACCGGTGGCCGGCTGGCGCTTGTGGCTGAAATCTTCCTGGCCCTCCAGCTTGGCGGTGAGGTCGGCCAGCGCCTTGGCGGTGGCATCCTGCTTGCTGGTCAGCTCGGTGATGGTCTGGGCCTGGTCGGTGAACTTCTTCTGCAGGTCGGCATCGAGGGTGGTGACCTCTTTCGCGACTGTCTCGACTGCCTTGTGCACATCGCTGAAATCGGCGGTGGATTGCTTCTTGTGGCTGGAGAACAGCGCGGCGATGCGCTCGGCCAGAGAGGGGCCTTTATCGCCTTCGTCGGAGAGTTCGATCTCCGTCTCGATAGCTGAGCTGAACAAGTTGGCCGGTTTCTGTTTGCGGGATGCCAGAGGGCTTTTCTCACCTGCTCCAGCGCAGAATTGCAGGTATTCGGTGCCGAGGCTTGCCGGGCTGTCGGTGACGGCCAGGCCTACCAGATAGGCTTCACCGGTGCCGGCAAAGTCGAGGTCCAGCTCGATGGAGGTGTAAACCTTCTGGCGCGCCTTGGTCAGTTTGATCAGATCGTCGGTGGGGTCGATTTCGGCAAACAGGGCCATTTTCTTTTCACCATCGATCTCGACTTCTTCGGCGTAGACGCTGCGCACATCGCCATAAGCGCGAAATGCGCTGTCCGGATAGAGGCTGCGGAAATGTTCGAGGTTGACGCGGGCGCCGTATTTTTCGCGGTTGTAGTTTTTGGCTGCCTGGGTGAGCCATTCCGGCGCGATGGTGCGGCCGTCGGTGGTTTGGCCTGCCACCGCGACGCGCTTGAATTTTGCTTTCTTCGCCATGAGCTGGGATCCCTTTGGTGATTGGGTGGTGATGTCGCGGTTATGGTCTGGGTGACAGGCTGGATCGTGCAATCGGCGGCCAGTGTGTACGGCGCTGGCACACTGGCGCGGGGGCGTTTTGAGCGGTAGCGACTGGGTAGACTGGCGCCATGACAGCACCCTTACTCTTCCCCCATATCGAACCCAGACGGCAGGCCATGCACCTGTTCTTCCAGGGCTATCCGCTCCGCGCTATTGCTGAATTGCTGCAGACGCCGGAGGGGACTATCTCGACATGGAAGAAGCGCGACGGCTGGGATGACATCAAACCCATTGACCGGGTCGACTTCGCCATCGAGGCGCGGATGTGCCAGCTGATCGCCAAGGAGGTGAAAACCGGCGGCGACTTCAAGGAGATTGACCTGCTGGGCAGGCAGTTGGAGCGGATCGCCCGGGTCAACAAATACAGCAACGGAGGCAATGAGGCCGACCTCAACCCCAAGGTGGCGAACCGCAACAAGGGGCCGAAGAAGGCACCCGAGCGCAATGTGGTGGAGCCCGAACAGCAAGAGCGGCTGATCGAGCGCTTTGAGTCCACCATGTTTGGCTACCAGCGCACCTGGTACGAGGCTGGCAACCAGCACAGGATCCGCAACCTGCTCAAGTCTCGCCAGATTGGGGCGACCTACTTCTTTGCCTTCGAGGCCTTCATCGATGCCCTGGTCACCGGGCGCAACCAGATTTTCCTGTCGGCCAGCAAGGCGCAGGCTCATGTGTTCAAGCAGTACATCATCCAGTTTGCCAAGGAGGAGGGGGTGGAGCTCAAGGGCGACCCCATGGTGCTACCGAACGGAGCGCACCTCTACTTCCTCGGCACCAACGCCCGCACCGCCCAGAGCTACCACGGCAACATCTACATGGATGAGTACTTCTGGATCCATGGCTTCCTGGAGTTCCGCAAGGTGGCTTCCGGCATGGCGATGCACAAGAAGTGGCGCCAGACCTACATTTCCACCCCGTCCAGCCTTTCCCATCCCGCCTATGCGTTCTGGTCCGGCGCTAACTTCAACCGCGGCAAGGCGAAGGCAGACCGGGTCGAGATTGACCTGAGCCACGCCAATCTTGCCAGCGGTAAGCTGTGCGCCGATGGTCAGTGGCGGCAGATTGTCACGGTCGAAGATGCGGTGCGCGGTGGCTGCGACCTGTTCGACCTGGATCAGCTGCGCAGCGAGTACTCCGAGGAGGAATACCTCAACCTGCTGATGTGCATCTTCATGGATGACACCTCGAGCGTGTTCCCGCTCGTCACCCTGCAGCGCTGCATGGTCGACAGCTGGGAACTGTGGGACGACTACAAGCCCTTTGCCCTGCGTCCGCTGGGTAGCCGGCCGGTGTGGATCGGCTATGACCCGGCCAAGGGTGGGCAGGGGGATAGCGCAGGTTGCGCCGTGCTGGCTCCGCCGGCGGTGCCCGGCGGCAAGTTCCGGGTGCTGGAGCGCCACCGCTGGAGCGGGATGGACTTCGACGCCCAGGCGCGAGCCATCAAGGCCATGTGCGAGCGCTACAACGTGTGCTACATCGGCATCGACACGACCGGGATCGGGGAGGGGGTCTACCAGCTGGTGAAGCAGTTCTACCCGGCGGCGACCCCTATCCAGTACACCCCGAGCGTGAAAATACAGATGGTGATGAAGGCGCAGGATGTGATGAACAAGGGGCGGCTGGAGTTTGACAGCGGTTGGACCGACCTCGCCCAGGCGTTCATGAGCATCCGCCGCGCCGTGACCGCGGGCGGCAAGCTGCCGACCTTTGAGGCCAGCCGGTCAGAGGAAACCAGCCACGCCGATATTGCCTGGGCCACGATGCAGGCCCTGTTACATGAACCGCTGGCAGGTGCCACCGGTGCCAATACCAGCATGATGGAGATTTTCGCATGAGAAAGAGCCGCCCACAGCGCCATACCTCGCCGGTGACGGCGACCCAGAAACCCGGCGCGGCCATCGAGGCGTTCAGTTTTGGCGAGCCGGTGCCGGTCTTATCGCAACGGGAGGTGTTCGACTACCTGGAGGCCATGCACAACGGCCGCTGGTACGAGCCGCCCCTTTCCCTCAATGGCTTGTCGCGGGTCTATCGGGCCGGGGTGCATCACGCCTCGGCCATCCAGGTGAAGCGCAATATCCTGCGCTCCTGCTTCATCCCGCACCCGAAATTGAGCCTGGCCGCCTTCACCGGGCTGGCGCTGGACTATCTGATCTTCGGCAACGGCTATCTGCAGGCGGTGCAGAACCGGCTCGGCGGGGTGCTGCGCTATGACCACCTGCGGGCCAAATACACCCGGCGGGCTCTGGACTTGGACACCTATTGGTGGATTGCCCAGCCCGGGCAGGAGCAGGCGCTGCCGGGCGGGCGGGTGGGCCATGTGATGGAGAGCGACATCAACCAGGAGATCTACGGCATCCCCGACTATGTCGGCGGGCTCAACTCTACCCTGCTCAACGAGTCGGCCACCCTGTTCCGCCGCAAGTATTACGAGAATGGATCCCACGCTGGGTTCATCATGCACATCACCGACGCGGTGCAGAACGAGGGCGACATTGCGGCCCTGCGTGAGGCGCTGCGCCAGAGCAAGGGGCCCGGCAACTTCCGCAACCTCTTGCTCTACACTCCGAACGGCAGCAAGGACGGGGTGAAGCTGATCCCGGTGGCTGAGGTGGCGGCCAAGGATGACTTTCTGAGCATCAAGAACGTGAGCCGGGATGACCAGTTGGCGACCCATCGGGTACCGCCCCAGCTGATGGGGGTGATGCCGAACAGCACCGGCGGGTTTGGCGATGTGACCAAGGCTGCCCAGGTGTTCGACATCAACGAGATCGACAGCATCAAGGCCAGCCTGCTGGCGCTCAATGACTGGGCAGGGGAGGAGGTGATCCGGTTCAATCCCTACAAGCTGGCCGCCGGCATCGAGCAGGCCAGCCAAGGCGACATGCTGCGCTGACCTTCCGATAGCATCCCGACACCCCGCCACCTGGCGGGGTTTTATTTTGCCCCTCACATGACCGCATCAGCGGCCCGCTGCTGCATCACCGATGCGGGCTACCCTCGCACCCTCGCGGATCCTTTCACGCGCATCCTGAGCGGCTGGCGCAGCCTGCCGCCCCCCCCCAGCCAGCACCGCTGGCGCGCAATCGGGACCCCGCCTCGCCTGCCCGCTTTATGAGTCGATTTCCATGCAGGTGAACGACTGGAGGAGGGTAGCGGCTCCCCGCGCCAGCGTTGGCCGCGCGGGGGATAACGGATCCTTTTTGCGATCCTTCACTTTCCGTCAGATCCTTTCATTCTCGCGCTCTCCAACATCAGCTTGCTCTCCCGGTCACAAAATCCAGACGAAAAAATGTGTCCGGTCACAATGTGGTAAACGTGACCTGACACAATCCCCTATTTCTGCCACTACAGGGCGATCACTTTGTCGCCCTGGGTGTGCCAGCACTCTGCCTCTCCCTTGAATGTTCCGCCGCACCCTTCTGGCAATGCGCAGTCGCAGTTCGGGCAAATCTGCTGTTTCAGCTCGGCTTCCTGTTCCAGCCAGCGTTCCCAGTCACGGCGCAGCAGGGTGCTGATGTACTCGTCGGCGCTGTAGGGTTCACCGGATCCGGCTCTGGCCCGGCGCAGGGTCTCCAGTTGCTCGCGTTCGCGAGTGGAGAGCGCCACTTCCACCCGCTTGATGCCTAGAGCGGCCTGTCTCGCACGCTGGGCCTGTTTTCGATCCTTCGCCTCCTTTGGTTTGCTCATACAGCCCTCCTTCTGGCAAACGCCCCCTGTCGCGCCCTGGTGGCTTTCCATACCTGCTTGGGAGCTGGGCCGACAGGCAGCACCCGCCTTGCCTTCTTGGGTGGGGTGATGGTGTCCAGCTCGCCCTGGTAGAACTGGAACCAGGCATCCCTAAACCGGATGACCCGCTCTATGCGGTCGAGCAGCAGATCGCAGAGATGGCGGTCGGCTGCCGGCAGGCTGTCGAGCGTGCTGGTGATAGCGGCACGACCCGCCGATCCCGGCGGGTGTTGCTGAAGGATGGGCCAGAGCCGCTGACAGAGCGGCAGCAGGCGCTCGACGTCGGCGCGTTTGATGATGTCAGTCATGAGCTTGGCCCCTCGTACTTGTTCCGTATCCGGTTGGCTATCTGCTCCAGGTCTTCGGCCATGTACCACATGCTGTTGTTGTCCTTGCGAGATACGACCTTGCAGCGATGAACGTTCCTGCCGATCAGGATTTTGGCGGCCAGCAGTACCAGCCATGCCTCGAAATGGCGGCGAATCCAGTCTTTCATTTCGTGGATCATGCAGCCTCCATCTCAAGTAAGTGCATGGCCTCGGCCCAGCCGCCCGGGATCCCGTTGCTTATGGCTACTACGTCCAGAGCTCTGGATAGCTTCAATTCCTTACCTTTCGCCTTCTCTTCCTTCACCAGCCTTTTGGCTTTCTTGCGGCAAAATTCAACCGTATTGCCCGACGGGAATTTCAGATGGTCGTTGTCGTGCTTCATGCCTCACCCCCGGCCGCTACGCAGCCGTTCATGGCTGCCTGAATCCTTTGATAGATGGCGCTGACATAGCGGGCCTGATGCTTGGCATCGTCCAGCGCTCGGTGGGCAACCCCCTCGAATGGCATGTCTTTTTTCGGGTCAAAGCCCAGCAGGTCACGCCCCATATCAACAACGGTGCGCACATCCCTATCCTGGAATCCGTTCCAGTAGCCAATGAAGCGCACTTTTCTTACCGCTTCATAGGCGTTGGCCATGATGGTGCAGTCAAACCCAGCACCGTTACCCCACACAAAGGGTCGTTTGCCTTCTTGCCCGTTGGCCATCAGCCACTCCTGAAACTTTTGCAGTGCCTGGAGAAGTGCCATCCGCTTTTCGCCATCTACGTCATAGGCAATGGCTGCGCGCGCTTCATCACTCTGCCCCAGCCACCACAACACGGTGTCAGGGTCCATCTCACCGAATCTGGCACTATCACTCAGGTGGATATGCGCTTCGAATTCGGCACCCAGTTCACCGGTCATCGGGTCAAAGAACACGGCTCCGATGGTGACGATGGCCGCTCGCGGGCCTTTGCCCATGGTTTCCAGATCCAGCATTACGTTTTTCATCTTCATTCCCCTCATTCCACGCCCAGGCGCGCCCGCGCCTTGGCAATCTCCGCCTGATGGCGGTCGTTGTCGGCTTGCATGCTCGCGACGCGGGCCTGCTCCTGTTCGGTGGGCTGGTAACTGGCCCGGTCCTCTTCGTCATCCAGCAGGCGGGTGAAGATGGCGATCGCCTCTTCGGCCTGCGCCAGCGGCAGGGCGGCCAGCCATTCGGTGACGTTGCCGCCGGAGTGCATCAGCTCGCGGGCCTGCTGTTTCAGCGTGTCGCTGCTGGCGGCCCGGTTGCTGGCCTGCTCTGCCTCGACCTCGGCGGTCAGCTGGTCGGCCACGGCATCGCCAGCACCCGGCCAGTTGCGGGTCACAATCAGTCGATCGCCGACCAGTCGCACATATTGGCCGTCGGCGTGGATGATGCTGCCGTGCAGCAGCAAGGCGGCGTTGCTTTCATCAAGACCCATTCGGGCCAGCTCTTTAGCCAGAGCGGATCCTTTCACCCCCGATTTGGATCCTTCCGTACAGTTATTGACAGAACTCCGAGGGGGGCGGCTGCCGCCGCCTGAGGGCAACTCGCTGCGCTCGCCCACTGCATGCTCGCGCTGCTCGCCCAAACCCGACCCGTTGACCCCCTTGCGCACTATCTGCCAGCCCTCGGTGCGGGTGACGGCGGTGGTCTGGCCGATGTCGGTAATCACCCCCATCAGGCGCAGCACATCCTCGCCATACTTGTTGGCGGCTTCATCGAGGCGCTTGGAGAGGCGGATCAGGTGTTCTTTGCGGGGAAGGTCAATGCCGCCCATGGCGTCGATAAAGTCGCCCCAGCGGTTGTTGTCGGCGGCGGTGCGAGCGGCTTCCAGGATGCAATCCCACTCGATTACCTCGTCACCTAGGCGGCGCAGCTCACGCCACACGCTCACGGCAGGGCCCCCTATCTGTTGAAACTGGCGTATACGCCAGCAGCTCGCCCAGGCCGCGACTGCGATGGTGGTGTGGTCGACCGGGGCCTCTGCTTCGTAGTCCATCCCGACTTTGTGGCCGTCGATGTTCTTGGCGATGTACTTGGCGATGTAGCCGGTGGCGCTGCCCTTGGTCGGGTCGATCTCCTTCCAGTTCACCCGAGGGTTGATGGCCTTGACCACCGCCGGGCTGCTCACATCGAGCAGCCACTTGATGCGCGGCATCTTGTTGCGGATTTTCATCTCGGCCAGCGCATCGAGCTGGTCGCCGTTGGGCATTTTGAGCTCGGCCCGTTCGGCGGCGGTGAAGTGGTAGGCAAGCAGGGTCAGAAAGTCGCGTTGGTGCTCGGGGTTGATAAACAGCAGGCAATGCCAGTGCGGGGTGCCGTCGTGGTGCGGCTCCACCACCCGAAAACCGAAGGCCATGATCCCCTCGCGGGCCAGTGCCGCCCGAAAGCGCGCCCACTGCTTGCACAGCAAGCGGTTAGTCTCGGTCGGGCAGGCGCCGTTGAACTTCTCGTTCTGGTAGGTCTTCGCCTTGTCTTTGCTGCCCTGGCGCCAGGCGTGATAGCTGGAGGGGGCGGTCAGGGTCAGGAACAGGCCCAGTTTGCCCTGCTCCTGTGCCATGTCTTCAAAGCCCCGCATGCGCACCATCAGCTCATGACGGCGGATCTCGGGGTTGGCGACCGAGCCCATCACCGCATCGACCAGGTCAATCTCTTGCCCCAGCTCTTCGTTGACGGCGCTCATGCCAGCCATCCAGGCTTGCTGGGCTGCTTTACGCTGGGTGAACTCACGCACGGCGTGCGCACTGGCGTAGGGGCTGACCCCCTTGCGCACCTGGCCGGTGAGGATGGCAATCAGCTCGCAGTAGATGGCCCAAGCGCGGTTGATCTTGCGCAGCCACCACGACTCGTCGAGCAGGCGCACCAGCAGGCTGGCGGCGGCCCCTTCGAACTTGTCCACCTCGTCGGCCAGATCGTCCCGCTCGGCCTGGCTCAGAGGGCGGCTCAGCAGGCGCTCCACCTTGGTGCGCGGGTGAATGGGGAGGGGCGGGCAGAAGTGCCACGCCTTGGCCTGGGCCCCGATATCGGCCAGCAGCTCCGTGGCGGTGCGCTCATGGCCCGCCGCCGCCAGCAGTTGCTGGCAGCGACGGGCCCACTCGGCGGCAACCAGCTCGCGGCGCACGTCGTTGCGCAGGTCGATCACCGGTACCGGGAACCGGCTCTGTGCGGCGGCGCAGGCGTCGACCATGCGGCGCAGCCAGATGTTGGCGGTCTTGGGATTGGCCGGGTAGCGGCGCAGGAAGGTCGCGGCCAGCGGCTTGGCAACGTGCCACTCGATGCGGGCCAGTTGTTCGGCCGCCCCGGCCATATTGATGGCGTGGTGCCCGACCAGGTAGTGCTGGGGAAGCTGGATCCCGTGCAGGTTGGTGATGGCGTCGTTCATGCCGCCACCTTTCTTACTTCATTAATGCGGTTGAGTGCGACCTCATAGATCTCTACGTCTTTTTCAACCCCGATAAACCTCCTTTCAGTATTTAAACAACTCACCCCCGTGGTTCCGCTGCCCATGCAGAAGTCGAGCACCACATCACCAATGTTGCTGTAGGTACGTATCAGCCACTCCATCAATGCGACTGGCTTTTGCGTTGCGTGATAGCTACCACGCTGCTTGTCGCTCGAGAAGAACTGAACGCTGCGCGGGTACCGCTCTGTTGAGTCGTACTCGGTTAGAGACAGCGCCTTTCCGTAGCACTCCGAGCTTACGGTCTTACGTTTGGACGTCTTGCGGGCATGGCCAGAGGTCATCTGGGGGTTGTAGGTTGGCTGCTGACGGTAGAAGACCAGCACAGACTCATGGGCCCGCAACGGTTGCTTCTTGGCATTCAGGAAGCCAGTGGCGTTACCCTTCTCCCAGATTATCTCGTACCTGAACATCCCCATATTCGAGCACACAAGCTGCTCGGTGAACGGTTGTGCCGCGGTCATCACAATCGCGGCATTTGGCTTGCACACACGCTCCAACTCGCGCCACATAGCAGCCAGGTCGATAACGGAGTCCCATTTGCACTGGGTGGTACCGTATGGCGGATCTGCGAGTACCATATCAACAGATTGGCTTTGTATTGATGGAAGGATTTCCAGACAGTCGCCACAAAACAGCACCGGATTAACATTCAATTCCATCATTTACACACCCCGCACTTGCCGTTCACATACTCGTTGGGTTGCAGGTAGCGGCCGCAGGTGGAGCAGGTCGGTACCATATCCAGGGTGGCGAGCCGATCAGACCAGCAGGTGGCCTCGCAGAAAAACAGGCTGGTGAGCCGGTTACCGCCCAGGATGACCGGGCGCACATGGCCGAACTCGCCGCAGCAACTGCAGCGCATCGAGGGGCGGGCGTTGGCCGGGACGGTCTTCACCACGGTTTCACTGGCGGCGCGGGCCAGCGGCCAGCAGGTTTCGACGCAGTAGGGGTAAGAGCGGCGACCGTGTCGGCCCGCAACAGGCAGGCAAACCGCCATCTGGCGGCACTTGGTGCAGGGCTCAAGCGTCACGATATTGCTGTTTGCAGGGCGCACGACGCCCAAAGCCGGGGCAAGCCCGGCTGGTTTTTGGTGAGTCATTAGATGGCGCCTCCTGATTTTTTCAGTTGGCGAATAGCTGCGGCGAGATCCCGTAGATGGTCGGTGCTGACGTAGCGCTTGCCATCAACTTCGATAGTCCCACTACTTTCACGCTCGAAGGTGGCAACAAGGCTTTCGAGCACGATGGCGCGGGATATATTGGCGTTTTGCCCGCGCTTGATCTCTTCAAGGCGCTTAGACATCAGCTCTCTATCAACCCATATAATCAGCCCCTTTGGACCGGTGTTTGCGAAAATATCTGCTGGGCTGATCGCATTGGTGCAGAAGGTGACATCCGAACCCTCTTTCTTGGCTTTGATGTCCAGCAGTGAATCTTGCAGAACTTGAAACCTGATGTTGTCACTGCCGATAGCAGCCAGCAGGTCGGTGATGCTGACGATGTTGCTCATGCCGCACCTCCTGCATGCAGTGCTCTGACTTTGGCTGATGCCTGACGGGCGGCCTGACGGGCTTGGCGGCACAAGGTCAGATGGGTTCTGGCCGGAGTGCGCTGGCCATGGGGGCCATCTGCGCGCAGGTCTACCAGGTCAAGCTGCAGGCCGTGCAGGCGCGCTTCGGCGGTCAGCATTTTGTCGACCCACTGGTCGATCAGTTGTTGGTGGATCATTTGATGGTCTCCCCCAATCCGTGGAGTGGCTCGCACTCTGCCCACCACTCGGCGATCTCTGTGGCCAGTGCGACTTCACCGCCACCCAGAGCCAGCCAATACACGGCGCGGATGGCGCCCAGGGCCAGCAACTCCTGGGCGATGTTGCGGTTTCGGCGGGCATCACTGCCCGAGGTGCAGAACTCCTCCTGCGCTGCTTCCCAGTGCTTGGTCAGTGAGCTGACCGGTGCGGGCGGCTGCATATGGGCGGGCCCAGATTCGGCGCCACCCAGCTCGTCGACCGGCGGCTCCAGTTCGAACATGTCGTCAGTCACAGGGCACCCCCTTCCATGTCGCTGAAATCCGGCTCGTCGATGGCGACATAGCCTGCCTCGATACGGATGGAGATCCCCAGTTCACCGCAGCAGCAGAGCGGGGCGGTCGGCACCAGGCGCGCTTCGTTCTCGGCTATCCACTGCTTCAAGGAGGCGAGGGTCATGATGGTGTTGCTCATGCCGGATACTCCTCATCTTCGCTGTCTGCATTGGCTTCTCGGCTGGCCAATGCCAGCGCTCCATACATCGCCAGCAGCAACACCGCTGACCGAGTGACAGCCAAATCCTCTCGGCGCAGGCCAACAACCTTATTCACCTCCGCCAGTAACTGCGCGACCAGCTCTCCGGTGTCTTCGAAGGCATCCATCCGCTGGCTCAGCTCGACTGCTGACATTTCGTTCATGCGCCCAACTGCAAGCGACATGGCGACCATGCTGGTATTCACTTCACCGACAAACTCGCCAGAAAGCGCTTCGCCGAGATCGTCGAACCAATTTCCCAAACCGCAGGCCGAGTCAGTGGCTACCCCTGACAAATCCA
Organism: Aeromonas sp. QDB30; assembly: GCF_027707645.1. NCBI lineage: Bacteria > Pseudomonadati > Pseudomonadota > Gammaproteobacteria > Aeromonadales > Aeromonadaceae > Aeromonas > Aeromonas sp. QDB30. The sequence continues at coordinate 72,768 of NZ_JAPCIY010000009.1, forward strand.
GCACCGCCAACTCGGCACCCAGACGGGCCCGCATTGCCATGGGGTTCACATAGACCTTGCTCATGCTGCTACTCCTTCCAGTACACAGGCGCGGCCCGAGGCCAGGGTTTCGATACGGGCGGCGTGACGCTGGCCTCTGAGCCAGTGACCGCGCACTTTGATGTAGCCATGGCGCACCAGGTAGGCGACGGCATCGGCGGGAGAGGGGGCGATGTGCTTGCTGGTGATGGCGATCATTGGGCACCCCCTTGCATCTCATGAGCAAAAGGCGGCTGGAATACCACGGTGCTGTCTGGACCGCTGGCCATGTTCATGCCGATGATGTGGGGCCGCTGGCCACCCTGCAGGATCTCGAGGCGCTTGGTCAGCTCGGCGTAGATGTCGAGCAGGGCCAGCTCGTCGGCCAGTTCGGCCAGCGCCTCGAGGCTCGCCTCGATGGCGAGGCTGTGACATGCCCCGAGCTGGGGGCGATGGGTATTAATGAGGCTGTTCGCGACTTTGCGGATCGCCTGTTCTGCTGTAAGATTGTTCATGAGGTTTTCCTCGCTGATTGATTGAAAGCCCCGCTGGTGCGTCAACACCGATAGCGGGGTTTTTTATTGGCCGCTTCCGGCCACCTTCTGCAAAACCGCTCTGCGGTTTTCCAATACGCTGGCCTGCTCGTTGAGCTCGGCCCGGCGCTTGTTCTCAAGCTCTGCCTGTTCCTGCTCGCTGCGGGTCGGCCCCTCAATGCGGCGGGTGGTGCGGTGCCACTCGCGGCGGTGCAGCACGCCGCCATCAAACTCATGCAGGGTCGCCAGCAGCTCACCCAGGGCGAGGCGGATCGCCTCTTGTTGGTCAAAGTCGAACTGGTCCAGCTCGCGCCCGGCTTGGGTGGTCGACACCCCGGCGGCGTAACAGATGACGGCGCGGGCCCGGGTCGGCAGGCGTGACCAGCGGCTGGCCGCCCCATTGCGGCCGAACTGGGCGCGCATCTCTGCCAGCGCCACCTCTGCGGCGCTGGGCTGTTGAACGAGCTCGAAAATCTGTGCGGTGCTCATGGGGTGGCCCTCCGGTTATGCCTGCAGCAGCCTGGTCAGCCAGTGCGGGCGAGGTCTCTTGCTGAGCTGGCGGCATGGTTGGAAGCGCAGCGCGCCACGGCGGCCCTGGCTGTCTTCCAGATAACTGCCGTCGAAACGGGTGGTGTTGCGCATCACCGGCTCGTCACCGCTGGTGACGACGGTGGCGCGGTTGAACAGCAAAAACGGCAGCGGGATCAGCCCCGGCTGCTCGGCGCGCAGTTTCATGCTGGCTCCTTGAGCGGGACGCTCTTCGACATGGTTTTGTGGTTTTTGCCCACGCCCTTGCAGGACGGCAGCACGATGGCCGGATTGGGCATGGCGGATGGGCTGATGGTGCCGACGATTTCAAACGCCGCCTTGAAGGTGTGGCCGCAGTCGACATTGCTGCAGGCGTAATAGGCGTGCCCTGTCAGCGGGCTCATTTTGGTGGAGCTCCGGGTATTCGCGTGGTAACCGCAGTGGGGGCAAATCAATCTCATGGTCTGGTCTCCTATGCGCCGAGGGCTGCGCGGGCCATGTCGGCAGCACACGCAAGACCAGGAACGGCGTGAAAGCGGTCTTCGACTTCGGTGGCGATCAGCACCAGGTGCTCGATGCCTGCCCAGATGCCGGTGACGACGGTGTTTCTGTGGGATTTGGTGACGCGGTCACCGGCGAGGAGGGTGGTAGCCTGGGCCGTGACGCCCAGGATCTGGGCCCCTGCATTGAGCGCCTGCATGGCTCGGGCCTCTGGGGCGCTGGCTGTGCCGGCAGGGAGACGAACGGCAGTCAGGCCGCAATCAAACAGCAGGCCATCAAACAGGGTGTCATCACCGGTGGCGTGGTAGAGGGCAACCAGATCTCGAGCTGTCAGCTGATGCGGCTGGTCAGGGTTCAGCTTGTTGCGCAGCATCTGCTCCCCAATCTCTGCTGACCTGGCCACCTCGGCGAGGTTGTACCTTGCTGCGAAAAGTGCGCACGCAGCCTCATAGCTATGCTGTTTGGATGCAGTCTGTTCAAACATGGTTGCCTTTCCTTGAATGACAGAGACTCAACGAGAGACAAGTGCTGCTTGATGGCATTCCATCCGAAGCGCTTCGAGATTGATGACCACTTTTTGCCGCAGACCGGTTTTCGGCAGGATAGGAAGGCGCCCTCCTTCGATCATGGATTGGACGTAGTCTTCGGTGAAACCGGTCATCTCGGCGAACTTCTCCTTGGAGCAGACCGGGAAGGTGAATACTGGTTGCATTTGTGTCATGATGACGCCTCATCGCTTACTATTTACGATTATTTTCCCTAGTAACCCACTAAATGGCTTAACTCACTCGCAATGATGCAGCCATTTACGAATACATGATGAGCTTGGTGTTCGCATATGTCAATGCCATTTGCGGTATATAGCCCATCATTGCCCCAAAAGGTGATTGCTTATGAGAGAGCTAGACCCCAACTTGTTTGATGCGAAGGCGTTTGCAGAAAGGCTGATTCAGATAAGAGGTGATGAGTCTCGGCGCTCTTTTGCTATTCGAGCTGGACTTGCTGATTCATCGATCCTCAAATACGAGCGACTGGAAGCCCTGCCTAACGTTGAGCGTTTCATTGCCATGGCAGTTGTCGCCGGAGTAGATCTCCGGTGGTTGGCCTGTGGTGATGACTGGGAGAGAATTCTGGCTGGGGCAACCGCCATCCCCTCATCAGGTCAATCTGTTCAAGAAGCCCGAGAAGTGACAGCCGACTATCAGGCCCAAGCTCCGAAGATCGAGACCTCACCAAGCCCCCTGATGGGCTGCAATGACGACTTCACCTTTATCGACAGCTACCAGGTATTTGCGTCTGCCGGGCATGGCCAGTTTGTCAGCGATGAGCAGAAGTCTGAGCCGATGGCGTTCCGTACCGAGTGGCTTAGAAAGGAAGGGTTAAAGCCGGATCGGTTGGCAGTGATCCGGGCGAAGGGCGACAGCATGGAGCCCACCATCTCTGATAACGACATCATCTTGCTGCACATGGCCAACGGCGATGCGCCGAGGGATGGGCTGCATGTGATTCGGATGGAAGGCGGGCTGTTCGTGAAGCGCCTGCAGTTCTCTCCCCTGGGGGACGTGAAGGTGGTCAGCGATAACCCCACCTATCAGTCATGGGACTTTACCAAGGAGCAACGGGCAGACCTGCATGTGGTTGGCCGGGTTGTTTGGGCTGGCAAGAAATTCTGATATAGCAGGGGCACACCGTGTTTGATCTGTATTCTTCCGAGTCAATTAACTATCAAGGCGCTGAGCTGCCAGTGTTCAACCTCCTCTACATGAGCAACAAGGGGGTTATCTCTGCCAAGCGAGTGGCTGCTTATCACTCCGACCCAGACCGACAACTGGTGTATGGCATGCAGATGACGATTGCGACTGATAGCGATGACGTCGTGATGTCATTTGAGTGCCCCACGTTTGTCTCTTTGCGTACCGACAGGGTGCTGGATGTTTTTGCGACCCAAGCGGAAGCGGCCGCAGCCTTTGAGCAAGCCGACACGCTTTATGCTGACCGGATCCTGCAAATCAAATCCGCCCCCGGTTATCACGGTCGCAAAATCCCCCATGACTACTCATTCAAGGTCTGTTTCACCGGGTTCAGCAAAGCCGATAAAGCAGAATTAACCGGACTGGCAGAGACAGCCGGAATGAAGGTGGTTACCGGCGTATCAGCTTCGCTCGATTTCCTGTGCTGTGGTGACAACGCCGGCTGGTCAAAGATGAAGAAGGCCAACGAGATCGGAGTGCCTTTGGTGCGCCATGAGCAAATCAGGCTGCTGGTTGAGACTGGTGAGCTCCCCGAATCCTATAGCGAATCACACTAAGCCGTTAAGCAAGGAGCTTATACATGAGAAAATTCAATCGCTTATTCCTCACTGTGTCACTGGTTGCCTTTTTGTTAGGCTGTGACTCCTCTGAAAAAGCACAAACTCAGGCTGTAGAGTCAGAGTCTGTTGTCACAGCTCCAGTCTTGGATGAGGGGAAAATACTGGAAGCGGTTGAGCTTGTTCCGGTTAGAAAATATGACCTCGAAGATGGGCATGGTTATTACATGCATGAAAGCCCCGACGCTTCCATAGAGTTCAGGTCATCTCCTGACCGAATCAATGTTTCGCTCATGACATTCCCCGAAGCTGAGTTCAAAGAGAAAAATGCGACGGCAAAAGAGATGGCCACCAAGTTGATGTCTGTGATTACAGGGACGGATGGCGAGCTGATTGATGATGCAATGTCAGGCAGAATCAAATCCGGCAAATCCACTATAAATGGCCTGTTGGTAAATGTTTCTCTCGTGGGTGAAAACAGCCTTCTAGTTACCATTAGCAAATAATGACCGTCCGCAAACTTACAGATGGCTCAACAAACCCCTGGTTGGTAGAAGTTTACCCTCAGGGGCGTGCCGGTCCCCGCAAGCGTAAGCGTTTTGTCACCAAGGGCGAGGCCGTTGCTTGGGAACGGTTCATCCTCGATGAACATCAGGCCAAACCCTGGTTGGGGCAGGAGGCGAAAGAGCATCGCACCCTGCAGGAGCTAATCGACCTCTGGTACAAGTTGCACGGCCAGACCCTAAAACGCAGTGAGGTTCGCTTGGCCAAGTTGCAGATCATCTGCAACGGAATGGGCAACCCCAAGGCGATCGACATCACCCCCTCAATGTGGGCGCACTATCGTGCCAAGCGAATGGCTGGGGAGATAGACAACGGTTGGAATGTGGGAGCCAAGAAGGCGATCACCGCACGAACAGTCAATCAGGAGCTGGCGTTCCTCAAAGCCGTGTTTGGTGAGCTTATCCGGTTGGGGGAGTGGCAACATGCCCACCCGTTGCAAATGACAACAAGCATCAAGACGCCCGACTCTGAGATGACCTTCTTACTGCCGGGGCAGATTGCTGAACTCCTCCATGCTGCCCAGCAGTACCCCAACCCGGACTTGGCTCTCATCATCAAGATTTGCTTGGCGACTGGCGCACGTTGGCGAGAGGCGGAGGCGCTGACCACCTCTCAGGTGACCCCGTACCGGATCACCTATACCAACACCAAGGGCAATAAAAACCGGACGGTGCCGATCAGCCCGGTGCTTTACGATGAGTTGATGGCTGGCGTGAAAGGTGGGAGCTTGTTTACTCCCTGCTATCTGGATTTTGGGCGGGCGTTGAAGACGACGGGGATCGAGTTACCGGAAGGGCAGCTCACTCATGTTTTGCGGCATACCTTTGCCAGCCACTTCATGATGAACGGCGGCAACATTCTGGTTCTCCAGAAAATCCTGGGTCATGCGAACATCCGTGACACGATGCGTTATGCCCACTTCGCCCCCGATCATCTTGAAGAGGCTGCCCGGCTTAATCCGCTGGAGCAGTGGCGGCAAAATGGCGGCGCAACATCTGATTATGGCCTCTAGTGCCACTTTATAACCCTTACGATTCATTGAATATCATGGGATTGCGGTGCTATGTCACACATTAACTACAACCATCTCTACTATTTTTGGATGACTCAGAAGAAGGGCTCCGTCACGCAGGCGGCGGAAGCCCTCTTTTTGACCCCACAGACCGTGACCGGTCAGATCAAGCTGCTTGAGCAGCGTCTTGGCGGCAAGTTGCTGATCAGAAAGGGGCGCTCCCTTGAGGCCACCGAGCTTGGCCAACTGGTATTTCGCTATGCGGACAAGATGTTCAGCCTCTCCTACGAGATGCTGGATATCGTCAACTACCGCAAGGAGAGCCAGATCCTGTTCGACGTCGGCATCGCCGATGCACTCTCCAAGCGTCTTGCCAGCCGGGTGCTGCTCTCCGTGATCCCCAATGACGGTTCCATTCACCTGCGCTGCTTCGAGTCGACCCATGAACTGCTCCTGGAGCAGTTGAGCGAGCACAAGCTCGACATGATCCTCTCTGATTGCCCGGTGGACTCCAGCCAGCATGCCGGGTTGCTGTCCAAGCGTCTGGGGGGATGCGGCGTCAGTTTCTTCTGCAAGGCGCCTCTGCCCTCCCAGCCTTTCCCTGCTTGCCTGGAAGAGCGCAAGCTGCTCATCCCGGGCCGCCGTACCGCCATGGGTCGTCAACTGACCCAGTGGTTCGAGCAGCAGGGGATTTCCCCCAGTATTCTGGGAGAATTCGATGATGCGGCGCTGATGAAGGCGTTCGGCTTCTTCAACCAGGGCATCTTCATGGCTCCGACCATCTATCGGGAAGAGATCCTGGAGGGGGAGGAGGTGATGCTGCTAGGTGAAACCCAGGATCTGATGGAGGAGTATTACGTCATCTTTGCCGAGCGGATGATCCAACATCCTGCGGTCAAGCGAGTATGCGAGAGTGATTTCTCCTTCCTCTTTGCCGGGCAGGAGGATTTCACGGCCATTCAGCCGGCAAGCCTCTCGTTTTAAATCGACGGTGACGGCGCTATGATGCCTGTCTTGGAAGAGGAGGGTGAGATGCAATTGGAAGAGATGGAAGCGAATGCCGGGCGTGCCGTCACCCTGCTCAAGGCATTGGCCAATGAGCGACGGCTGTTTATCTTGTGCCAGTTGCTGGATAGGGAGCTGTCGGTCGGCGAGCTGAACGAGGTATTGGGATTGAGCCAGTCAGCCATGTCGCAGCATCTGGCGGTGTTGCGCCGGGATGAGCTGGTGGCGACGAGGAAGGAAGCCCAGACGGTCTATTATTCCCTGCGCAGCCATGAAGTGCGTGAGATGATCGGACTGTTGCACAGACTGTACTGTAGCGACCCCAAATAAAAAACCGGCACTAGGCCGGTTTTTTCAGCTTTCATCAGCGGATGCTGATTAAGCCATGGCTTTGATCTGGGCAGACAGGCGGCTCTTGTGACGAGCAGCTTTGTTCTTGTGGATCAGGCCTTTGGTCGCCATACGATCCATGATCGGCTGAGCAACAGCGAAAGCGGCAGTGGCAGCAGCCTTGTCACCAGAGGCGATGGCAGCGATCACTTTCTTCAGGTAGGTACGGGTCATGGAACGACGGCTGGCGTTGTGCTGACGACGTTTCTCTGACTGAAGAGCACGCTTCTTAGCAGATTTGATGTTAGCCAAGGTAAAACTCCTAAAACTGTCTTAGCGAGTGTATTGAAAAGGCCCGGAAATATGCCTTCCCAACCACATATTGTCAAATGATTTGTGCAAATAAACACCGCCCCCCGGTGGTGTGTCAGATGGGAGACGGTTAAACTGTCGGCCGATTCTAACAGCATTCTTTTCTTTCCGACAGTTCCAGAGGCCTCGTCTTGAGTAAGAAATTGATCAAATCCGGCATGATAGTGTCCGGAATGACGCTGGCATCCCGTGTGATGGGCTTGGTGCGCGATGTGGTCATCGCCAATTTGCTCGGTGCCGGGGTGGCCGCAGACGTCTTCTTCTTCGCCAATCGCATTCCCAACTTCTTGCGCCGTCTCTTTGCCGAAGGGGCATTCAACCAGGCCTTCGTGCCCGTGATGACGGAGTACAAGAAAAACGGTGACGAGCAGGCGGTTCGCGAGTTGCTGGCGGCGGTGGCGGGCACCCTGGGTGGCATCGTCACCGTGGTCACCTTGCTCGGGGTGCTGGGTTCCGGTGTCCTGACGGCCCTCTTTGGCTGGGGCTGGTTCTGGGACTGGCTGCATGGCGGACCGGCGGCGGAGAAGTTCGAGCTGGCCAGTCTGATGCTCAAGATCACCTTCCCCTATCTCTGGTTCATCACCTTCACCGCCATGGCGGGGGCCATTCTCAATACCTTTGGCCGTTTTGCCGTGTCCTCCTTCACGCCGGTGTTCCTCAACATCACCATGATTGCGGCGGCCTGGTGGATAGCGCCCTTGATGGAGCGCCCCGAGATCTCCCTGGCGATCGGTGTCTTCCTCGGCGGTCTGGTCCAGTTTTTGTTCCAGTACCCTTTTCTGCGCCAGCTCAACATGCTGGTCTGGCCCAAGTGGGGTTGGCATCACCCCGGGGTGGTGAAGATCCGTACCCTGATGATCCCGGCCCTGTTCGGCGTGTCGGTCAGCCAGATCAACCTGCTGATCAACACCATGCTGGCCTCGTTTCTGGCTACCGGTGCCATCAGCTATCTCTATTACTCGGACAGGTTGCTGGAGTTTCCCCTCGGCCTCTTTGCGGTGGCCATCAGCACGGTGATCCTGCCTGCCCTGGCCAGAAAACACGTGGATGCGGATCCGGCTGATTTCTCTCGCACCATGGATTGGGGGGTACGCATGGTGATGCTGCTCGGCTTGCCAGCCATGGTCGGCATCGCCGTGCTGCGCGAGCCCATACTGCGGGTACTTTTCATGCGCGGTGAGTTCGGTCTGCACGAGGTGAGCATGTCCAGTGCGAGCCTGCTGGCCTCCACCACGGGGCTGCTCTCCTTGATGCTCATCAAGGTGCTGGCCCCCGGTTATTACGCCCGCCAGGACACCAGGACGCCGGTGCGTATCGGCATCATGGCCATGGTAGCCAACATGGTGTGCAACCTCATTTTCATCTATCCGCTCGGCTACGTCGGGCTGGCGCTGGCGACCGCCTGCTCCGGCACGCTGAACGCCGTACTGCTGTTCAAGGGACTCTATCAGCAGGATGTCTATCGCCCTTCCCGCAACACCGGGCTGTTCTGCCTCAAGCTCTTGGCGGCAACGGTCTTGATGGGGGGGCTTCTGGCCTATCTGTCGCCGGATCTCACCCAATGGGGTGCCTGGAGTATGGGCAAGGCCAGCCTGGAGTTGACCCTGCTGCTCTGCCTGGGCGGAGCGTTGTATGGCATTGTCCTCTTGGCATTGGGGATCCGGCCACGGCATCTGAGAGCCGGTCAGCAATAAGGAGCCAGCTGCAAGGGAGGGGGACAGTACAGGGGAGATGGGGGAGCGGTCTCAGGGGCTGTCGAGTTGGCCCGCCAACGAGGTGCGATGCTCCTGGCCGAGTCCGAGAAGCGGGCGGGATGGCTAAATCGGGTCAACGGCAGGGCTGACCCTGCCTGCTGCCTGATATATAATCCGCCGATTTCCATGGCAGCAACGCACAAGGCACTGATGGAGCTTATTCGCGGCATTCACAATATCAAGCCCCGTCACCGGGGCTGTGTATTGACCATAGGCAACTTCGATGGGGTTCATCAGGGGCATCACGCGGTGTTGGCCCGTTTGCAGGAGAAGGCCGCCCAACTTGGCCTGCCGGCCTGCGTCATGTTGTTCGAACCCCAGCCGCTGGAGCTGTTTGCGGGCAGTGCCGCGCCCGCCCGCCTCAGTCGCTGGCGGGAGAAGTACGAAGCCCTCAAGGGAATGCAGATCGATCGCATGCTCTGCGTGCGTTTCACCCATCGTTTTGCCGAGCAGGCGGCCAGCACCTTCATCGAGCAACTGCTGGTGGAGAAACTCGGCGTGCACTATCTGGTGGTCGGCGACGACTTTCGCTTCGGCAAGGGGCGGGAAGGGGACTTCCACTTGCTGGAGGAGGCCGGTCGGCGCTTCGGGTTCGAGGTGATCAGCACCCAGAGCTTCCAGCTTTCCCGCCAGCGGGTCAGCAGTACGCTGGTGCGCGAGGCCCTCAAAGCGGGCCGCATGGCGGAGGTGGAGCTGATGCTCGGTCGCCCCTATGCCATCAGCGGCCGGGTGGCCCATGGTGACAAGCTGGGGCGCACCATAGGTTTTCCCACCGCGAATCTGGCCCTCAAACGCCAGGTTGTCCCGGTCGGTGGCGTGTTTGCGGTGGAAGTGATATGTTCCGGCAAGACCTTCCCCGGTGTCGCCAATGTGGGTGTACGGCCGACCTTGAGCGGTACACAAGCCAGATTGGAAGTACATCTATTTGATTTTTCTGGTGATCTATATGGTCAGCAGGTCAAGGTGCTGCTTCGCCACAAGCTGCGCGAAGAGCAGAAGTTTGACTCTTTCACCGCCTTGAAAGAGCAGATCGAACGAGATGCCCTGGCGGCCCGAGCCTGGTTCGGGCTGCCACAATTTCATTTACCCAGCACTCTTTTAGAAAAGAAGGGAACCCAGGACTGATGAGCGACTATAAACACACCCTGAATCTGCCGGAAACCGAGTTTCCGATGCGTGGCGATCTGGCCAAGCGCGAACCCAACATGCTGAAACGTTGGTACGATCAGGATCTTTACGGCGCCATTCGCCGCGCCAAAGCGGGCAAGCCTTCTTTCATTCTGCACGATGGCCCCCCCTATGCGAACGGCAGCATTCACATCGGTCACTCGGTCAACAAGATCCTCAAAGACATCATCATCAAGTCCAAGGGCCTCTCCGGCTTCGATTCCCCCTATGTGCCGGGCTGGGATTGCCACGGTCTGCCCATCGAGCTGAAAGTGGAAGGCATGGTCGGCAAGCCGGGGGAGAAGGTTTCCGCCGCCGAGTTCCGCGCCGAGTGCCGCAAATACGCCAAGACCCAGATCGAAGCGCAGAAGACCGACTTCATCCGTCTGGGCGTGCTGGGTGACTGGGAACATCCCTACCTGACCATGGATTTCGGCACTGAAGCCAACATCATCCGCTCCATGGCGAAGATCGTGGCCAACGGCCACCTGCACAAGGGCTCCAAGCCGGTGCACTGGTGTACCGACTGCGGCTCCGCGCTGGCTGAGGCCGAAGTGGAGTACTACGACAAGAACTCCCCCTCCATCGACGTGCGCTTCAAGGCCGTCGACGAGGCTGCCGTTGCCGCCAAGTTTGACTGCGCCGAAGGCCACACCGGCAAGGGCGTGATCTCTGCCGTGATCTGGACCACCACCCCCTGGACCCTGCCGGCCAACCGCGCCATCGCCATGCATGCCGATCTCGACTACGCACTGGTGCAGGTTGAGGGCGACAATCCCGAGCGCCTGATCCTGGCCGCCGAGCTGGTCAAGGACGTGATGGACAGGGCCGGCATCGAGAAGTTCCACAACCTGGGCTACGCCAAGGGCGCGGCGCTCGAGCTGCTGCGCTTCAACCACCCCTTCTACCACTTCGACGTGCCCGTGGTGCTGGGTGACCATGTCACCCTGGACGCCGGTACCGGTGCGGTGCACACCGCCCCTGGCCACGGTCAGGAAGACTTCGTGGTCGGTCAAAAGTACGGCCTGGAAGTGGCCAACCCGGTTGGCAGCAACGGCGTCTATCTGCCGGATACCGAGCTGTTTGCCGGCCAGCACGTGTTTAAGGCCAACGCCTCCGTGGTCGAGGTGCTGACCGAGCGCGGCGCCCTGCTTCACCACAAGGTGTTCAACCACTCCTACCCGCACTGCTGGCGCCACAAGACCCCGATCATTTTCCGTGCCACCCCGCAGTGGTTCATCAGCATGGAGCAGAAGGGTCTGCGCAAGCGTGCCCTCGAAGAGATCGAGCGCATCGAGAAAGAGGGCATTGCCCAGCACGGCCAGAGCGGCTGGGTGCCGGCCTGGGGCAAGAACCGCATTCAGGCCATGGTCGAGAATCGTCCCGACTGGTGCATCTCCCGTCAGCGTACCTGGGGCGTGCCCATCTCCCTGTTCGTTCACAAGGATACCCAGGCGCTGCACCCGGATTCCGTCCGCCTGATGGAAGAGGTGGCCAAGCGGGTCGAGCAGTCCGGCATCCAGGCCTGGTGGGATCTGGACAAGGCCGAGCTGCTGGGCGCGGACGCCGACAACTACGAGAAGGTGCCCGACACCCTGGACGTCTGGTTCGACTCCGGCTCTACCCATGCCTCCGTGGTCGATGCCCGTCCCGAGTTCAACGGCAAGCCGGCCGACATGTATCTGGAAGGTTCTGACCAGCACCGTGGCTGGTTCATGTCCTCCTTGATGATCGGCGTCGCCATGAAAGACAAGGCTCCCTACAACCAGGTGCTGACTCACGGCTTCACCGTGGATGGTCAGGGCCGCAAGATGTCCAAGTCCATCGGCAACGTGGTCAGCCCGCAGGACGTGATGAACAAGCTGGGGGCCGACATCCTGCGTCTGTGGGTCGCCAGCACCGACTACACCGGCGAGATGACCGTCTCCGACGAGATCCTCAAGCGCTCGGCCGACGCCTATCGTCGTATTCGCAACACCGCCCGCTTCCTGCTGGCCAACCTCAACGGCTTCAATCCAGCGACCGACATGGTGGCACCTGCCGACATGGTGGTGGTGGATCGTTGGGCCGTGGGCCGTGCCAAGGCGGTACAGGCCGAGATTGTGGCAGCGTTCGACGAGTACAACTTCCACGGCGTGACCCAGAAGCTGATGCAGTTCTGCTCCATCGAGATGGGCTCCTTCTATCTGGACGTCATCAAGGATCGTCAGTACACCGCCAAGGCTGACAGCCTGGCCCGTCGCTCCTGCCAGACTGCCCTCTATCATATCGCCGAGGCCATGGTGCGCTGGATGGCGCCCATCATGAGCTTCACCGCCGACGAGATCTGGGCTCTGCTGCCAGGTGAGCGTGGCGAATTCGTTTTCACCGAGGAGTGGTACGACGGCCTGTTCGGGCTGGAAGCGGGCGAAGTGCTGAACGACGAGTTCTGGGCCGAGATCCTCGCCGTGCGCGGTGAAGTGAACAAGGCGCTGGAAGTGGCTCGTGGGGAGAAGCGCATCGGTGGCTCCCTGCAGGCCGAACTGACCCTGTTCGCCAAGCCGGAACTGGCTGCCCGCCTGAACGCCCTGGCCGATGAGCTGCGCTTCGTGCTGCTCACCTCCAAGGCCAGGGTGGTCAGCGTCGATGCCGCACCGGCAGAGGCCGTGGCGACCGAGCGCGACGACCTGTGGCTCTGCGTGGCGCAGTCTGCCGCCGCCAAGTGCGACCGCTGCTGGCACCATGTGGAAGACGTGGGCACCATCGCGGGTCACGAAGAGATCTGTGGCCGCTGTGTCACCAACGTCGAGGGTGACGGCGAAACGCGTCAATTTGCCTGATGAACATGACTCAGAACGAGATGAACAACAAAACCGGCCTGCGTTGGCTGTGGCTGGCGGTGCTGGCCTTCGTACTGGACCAGGCGAGCAAGCTCGCCGTGGTCAAGCTGCTGCCGTTTGGCTATCCGGGGGTGGAGATCACCCCCTTCTTCAACCTGGTCCACGTCTACAACAAGGGGGCGGCCTTCAGCTTCCTGGCCGATCAGGGGGGCTGGCAGCGCTGGTTCTTCGCCCTGCTGGCGTTTGCCATCTGCGGTCTGCTGATCCATTGGTTGCGCAAGCAGTCGGTGACCCAGCGCTGGAGCGGTATCGCCTACAGCCTGATCATCGGCGGGGCGCTCGGCAACGTGTTTGACCGGCTGGTGCTGGGCCATGTGGTCGACTTCCTCGACTTTTACTGGCAGCGTGCCCACTGGCCGGCGTTCAACCTGGCGGACAGCTTCATCTTCATCGGTGCCGCCATGATCGTGCTGGATGGCTTCCGTGGCGAGAAAAAACAGGACGCGACCTCATGAGCCAGTCGATTGCTGCGGACAGCAGCGTGCTGTTCCACTTCTCTATCAAACTGGAAGACGGCTCGGTGGCCGACAGCACGGCGCTGCACGGCAAGCCGGCCCGTCTGCGGATGGGAGACGGCAGTCTGACGCCGAGCTTCGAGCAATGCCTGCTGGGGTTGCGAGCAGGGGAGAGCAAGAGCTTCACCCTGGTGCCGGAAGAGGCCTTTGGCCTCTCCAACCCCGATAACATCTACCATCTCGACCGCGCCAAGTTCGGTGCCGATGTAGAGCCCAAGGTAGGTACCATCATACTGTTCGACCAGCCCAACGGCAGCGAGCTGCCCGGGATCATCCGGGCGGTGGAAGGGATGTCGGTCACGGTCGATTTCAACCACCCCCTGGCCGGTCACACCGTCACCTTCGAGGTGGAGATCCTGGGGGTTGATGACGAGGAGAAGGTTCACTGATGGATATTCTGCTGGCTAACCCCCGTGGCTTCTGCGCCGGTGTCGACCGGGCCATCAGCATCGTCGAGAGCGCGCTGGAGAAGTTCGGTGCCCCCATCTATGTCCGCCACGAGGTGGTGCACAACCGCTACGTGGTGAACAAGCTGAAGGAGGCGGGCGCCGTCTTCGTCGAGGAGCTGGACGAGGTGCCGGACGACAGCATCGTCATCTTCTCCGCCCACGGCGTGGCCAAGACGGTGCGCGAGATGGCCAAGTCCCGCGCCCTCAAGGTGTTCGATGCCACCTGTCCGCTGGTGACCAAGGTGCACATGGAGGTCCATCGCGCCAGTCGCAAGGGCTCCGAGGCCGTGCTCATCGGCCATGCCGGCCACCCCGAGGTGATCGGTACCATGGGCCAGTACGAAAATCCCGAGGGGGGCATGTATCTGGTAGAGACGCCGGAGGATGTGGCGAAACTCCGGGTGAAGAATCCGGACGATCTCTGCTTCGTCACCCAGACCACCCTCAGCGTGGATGAGACTTCTGACGTCATCGATGCCTTGCGTGCGCACTTCCCCAAGATCCAGGGGCCGCGCAAGGACGACATCTGCTACGCCACCCAGAACCGTCAGGACGCGGTGCGGGAGATGGCCGGGCTGGTGGATGCCATGCTGGTGGTGGGATCGCGCAACTCTTCCAACTCCAACCGACTGCGGGAGCTGGCCGAGAAGGTGGGCGCCAAGGCCTACCTCATCGACGATGCCTCCATGATTGAGACACAGTGGCTGGACGGTGTGGAACGTATCGGGGTGACGGCAGGGGCTTCTGCACCCGACGTGCTGGTACAGAACGTCATTGGTCGCCTGCGCGAGCTGGGGGGCAAGATAGTGACCGAACATCCGGGTCGCGAGGAAAACGTGGTGTTTGAGGTCCCCCCCGAACTTCGTATCCTCTAATAGAAATGCCGGCCCAGCGCCGGCATTTTTGTGACTAGCGTTTCGTTTTCCATAATAAAAGCAGCGGGTGTTCTCGTTTGAAGCCTGCTTTGCCATTAACAATGTCGATAGTTCTGGTTGAAATTTCGACATTTCCTGATGCCGACCCCAACATGGATGGAACTTACGGAGGGCTTGGCACTGTGCATAACAGGATGTTTGCGCACCTTGGTTTCACGCTCATCAAGCCGATGGTCACCATAGCACTCTTGTCTATCCAGCTGACGCTGGGGCCACATCATTTAACTCATTGATCCAAAACACGAAACTGACTACGCAGTCGAATCAGCTTGTGGCTTCGGTGTAACTGGTCCGCAGTGAGTTACTTCCAACAGTCAGATGGCGTCTTGGTATCGGCCTTGTTGAGGGTCAGAGTAGTACAGCCTGAATCATTGCTTTGGCTGCCTTTGGCTGTGGCTATCAGGGTATAAACCGTAGCGGTAGCGCCAGAGATGGTGAAGGTGTAGTAATCGCTTGTTGGGTTACCCACTTGAGCTGGTGTTCCGCTATAACTCGTATTGGATATGCGAAATTCCTCCTGCTTGAGCTGCATGCTCAGCAGGCCCTTGATTGCCTCGGCGCGACGAGACTTATGCAACCCATCGGTAAAGCTCGGGTAGGCTACAGCCGCCAGGATGGCGACGACAGCCACCACAACCAGCAGCTCCAGCAATGTAATACCTGATTGTTTGGTTCTCATGGGCGGCACGCTCTGGAAACGGTTTGATACTATAGAATAGTACTGACGGTGGGCTCTACTGGCATGGGCAAAAAGAAAGGAGTCTTGGGCTAAATGATGCGCACAGCAGGACGTGTTTCCGGTTTCACCCTGATTGAGCTGTTACTGGCAATGACGGTGGCTGCATTGCTGCTTGCCGTTGCCTTGCCCAGCTATCAGTCATTGCGGCAGGAGCAGATGGTGAGGGCTGCCACACAGGCTATCTATACCGATGTCATGTTGCTCAAATCCGAGGCGGTCAAACGCAATCAGACGCTCAATCTGCTGCTATTCAATAGTGGTACCAGTAACTGGTGCTACCGGGTGCATATCGACGGTAGCTGCAATAGCTGTGCCGATGCTTGTTCCAGCATCGAGGGGCGGAAAGGGGTGAATGCCAGCGAATTCCCCGGTATCACTCTGGTGGCGAGTTACAGTGAGTCGGCGACCAATATCAGGCCGCTCAATATTTCTCCTCGCAGAGGAACGCTGACGGCTGGTAACATTGCCATCTCATCCGGTAGCTACGCCATGCGAGTCGTTACCAACAATGTTGGGCGGGTTCGTACCTGTGCTGTCAGCAATGTGAGTGGGGTGCCGACATGTTGAGGCGACATGCAGGCTTCAGTCTGGTGGAGTTGATGGTCGCCATGGTGGCGGGCTTGTTACTGGTGGCTGCCGTGACGACGCTCTTCGCAACGATTCTCAGGGCAAATAGCACGGCTATGAAGGTGAGTCGACTCAATCAGGAGGTTCAGGCAATCACCGACATGATGGCCCGTGATATTACCCGGGCCGGTTATGATGCCAGTGCGGCTAGCCACACTCTGGTAAGCGGCGCCACTTCCCCCTTCTATTTCGATGGCAGCAACGATGTGAATAATAGCTGCATTATTGTTCGCTACGATGGGCGAGATGAAGGTGTAGCCAATAGTGCTAATGGTGTTATAGGCCCGAATGAGGGTGTTGTTTATAGCTATCGAGCAGATAATTCAGTTTGGTTAGTTGAGCTATCGGGAGCAGTGTCTTCTCATGTTTCAACGTTGCCTGAATGTAGTTCTGGGGGGAACCGTATCTCTACCGATAACACCATAGAGATCACCCAGCTTACCTATAACCTGCTCGCCAGCAGTCAGGTAAGCGGGGCCCGGGCCATCCAGCTCAATATATCGGGGCGCTACAAGGATACGCCTGCCCTGACCTTGAACCTGCAGCGGGATATCAAGCTGCGCAATGATGGGCATTGATATGAACAGACAAGCGGGTTTTACCACCTTTACGGTCACGCTGCTGCTGCTGCTGATCTTGTTGGGTGTTTCACTGCTGGTCGGCAAGCTGCTGGTGGCCGACCGACGGGTGATGCTCAATGAGGCGCTCTATCGCCAGGCGCTGGCGCTGGCCGAGCAGGGGTTAGCAGACGGGGCGGGGCGGTTGACGCAGGATCCCGACTGGCGTACCAGCGCGGCGACCAGCACGGTGGCCAGCGGCAGTTACACTCTCGCCTCTAGCAGCGCCTCACCCATTATGGTGGGTTCGGAGGAGATAACCCCCATCACGCTCAGCTCCATGGCGACCCTGAACGATGATCAGGCCCAGGCGGTCGTCCGGGCGCAATATGTGCAGACCAAGGTGCTGGCGGGGACGCCTGCGGCACCACTGACTGTTGCTGGGGGCATGGCGGTGAACGGCAACTTTACGGTGGTTGCCAATCCCAATGGGGGAGGGCCCGGAGTGCCGCTCTCCATCTGGACCGATGAGTATGTCGATCTTACCAACGGCTCGGGGCAGACCTGCCACCAAGGGGATTACGATGGTGGTTGCGGCACCAACATCAGCCAGAAAGGGGACAAGCAGTCAGATATAAAGGATAGCGATCCCTACTTTCCCGACGATCTGGTGTGGTATCTGTTCAATGAGAATGACGATGCCGCAGGCTGGGCCAACATAGAGTCAAGAGCCAACCAGATAGTCAATAATTGCAATGGTCTGGGGCCGACGACGACGGGGCTTGTCATTGTCAATGGTGATTGCAATCCCGGCTCCAATATCGGTACTCAATCTGCCCCTGTTGTGTTGATCATCAAGGATGGCAGCCTGACCATCAATGGTAACCGTCAACTGTACGGGCTGGTATTTGCGTACTCTTCACATCCAGCTACGGCAACCACGGATATCAAGCTCACTGGCGGGGCCATCGTAAACGGTGCTTTGGCTGCCAACTTTGAGCTGGGCAAGGCCAATGGTACCTATGATGCTAAATATGATGAGGCCGCACTGAGCAATATCAGGACAGGCGCCGCCTTCCAGACTCTTAAACAGGTGCCGGGCAGCTGGCGCGACTGGTAGAGGACAAGTAAATGAAACGGCAAAAAGGATTTGGCCTGTTTGAGATACTGGTAACCCTGGTTGTGCTGGGGGTGGGGGTGGTCGGGCTGGTGATGCTGTCGAAGTCGACCCTGACGGCCTCCCAGGATGGGCGGCGTTATGAAATTGCCATGCGACTCGCAGAATCCAAGATCGAGGAATTTCGTAACTTCAACAGTCTGGTGACGGCGACGGCCCCGCTCACTGCCTATACGGCCATCATGTACAGGATCTTTAGCTACAACCAATTGAAATAGATAGAAAAAAGGCTTCGTTTGTGATCTGATTTAATCGCAA
>NZ_JAPCIY010000010.1:0-87852 GCF_027707645.1 Aeromonas sp. QDB30
AATGTGGCGTTGGAGCCGATTTCAAAAAAAGTGGCGCAATACCGTTAGGGCAAGTACGTCGATTTAACGGCGCTTACTGTTCAATAACAGTGTCCGTATGAGCCTTTCTGGCTCTCGTGTTAATCATCATGGGAGAGACAAGAGTGAAACCTTTTGCTGCTGAATTTATGGGAACCTTTTGGCTGGTACTGGGAGGCTGCGGGAGCGCCGTGCTGGCTGCCGCCTTCCCCAATGTGGGGATCGGCCTGCTGGGCGTCGCCCTGGCGTTTGGTCTGACCGTGCTGACCATGGCCTATGCCATCGGTCATATCTCGGGTTGCCACCTTAACCCGGCCGTGACCGTCGGGCTCTGGGCCGGTGGCCGCTTCCCGGCCTCCAACGTGCTGCCCTACATCGTGGCCCAGGTGCTTGGCGGGATCGTGGCAGGTGGCGTGCTCTATGTCATTGCCAGCGGACAGGCGGGTTTTGATGTGAGCGCCGGCTTTGCTTCCAACGGCTATGGCGAGCATTCCCCCGGTGGTTACAGCCTGCTGGCCGCGCTGGTGTGTGAAGTGGTGATGACCGGTTTCTTCCTGTTTGTCATCATGGGTGCCACCGACAGCCGTGCGCCGGCCGGGTTTGCTCCCATCGCCATCGGTCTGTGCCTGACCCTCATTCACCTCATCAGCATTCCGGTGACCAACACCTCGGTCAACCCGGCGCGCAGCACTGGGGTGGCGCTTTTTGTCGGTGACTGGGCCGTGGGCCAGCTCTGGCTGTTCTGGGTTGCCCCCATTGTCGGTGCCATTCTGGGTGCATTGGCCTATCGTGTGATCGCCACGAAAGAGTGATGTGTTGCTAGTTAACGTGTGGTATCGACACGCCCCCGGGCGTGTTTTTTTATGTCTGAAGGAATACCGGGCAGGGCGCCATGCTGACGATAGGGTGCGGCATGATCACAGTCCCTTGGCGCTCAGCATCTCTTTGTAGCGCTGATGCAGCAGCTTGACCCGTTCCACATAGGCCCGGGTTTCGGCCAATGAGGGATGCCGCCGTGCTTGTACCGTACCGGTCCTACAACCCCTTGGCGCTCAGCATCTCCTTTGNNNNGCCCGGGTTTCGGCCAATGAGGGATGCCGCCGTGCTTGTACCGTACCGGTCCTACAACCCCTTGGCGCTCAGCATCTCCTTGTAGCGCTGATACAGCAGCTTGACCCGTTCCACATAAGCCCGGGTTTCGGCCAATGAGGGATGCCGCCGTGCTTGTACCGTACCGGTCCTACAACCCCTTGGCGCTCAGCATCTCTTTGTAGCGCTGATGCAGCAGCTTGACTCGTTCCACATAAGCCCGGGTTTCGGCATAGGGCGGTATGCCGCCGTGTTTTTGCACCGCACCGGCGCCTGCATTGTAGGCGGCGGTGGCCAGGGCCACATTGCCGTCATACTGCTTGAGCAGACCCGCCAGGTATTTCACCCCGCCAAAGATGTTCTGCTCCGCCAGCAGGGCGTTGCCGACCCCGAGCTCGCGCGCCGTGGCGGGCATCAGCTGGGTCAGTCCCATGGCGCCCTTGCGGGAGACGGCCAGGGGATTGAAGGCGGACTCGGCATGGATCAGCGCCCGGATGAGGGCAGGCTCGACCTGATAAGCCTTGGCTGCCGCCTGTATGGTGCTGGCGTAGTCATAGAGGAAGAGGCCTGTCGTGTGCCAGTTGACCTTGGACGCCGGATCGCAGGCATAGCAGTCGTTGAACAGCAGCAGTTCGTAGTGACCCTGCTCCGGCATCATGTCGGAATAGCGTATGACCCCGTTCTTTTGTACCGACTTGTAGACCTGGATCTGACGGCTTGCAGGCTTAGCGGGTTCAGGGGAGGGGAGCGGCGCCGTGGTGAGTGCCACGGTACGCGGCGTGGGAACCGGGGAGGAGACAGCCGTCTCCGGGGTCAGGATCACCACCTCTGCCGGTGGCGGTATCTGAGCCGGGGCTGCGTGGGAAAACAGCGGCATCATGCCCAGCAACATCCATGCTTTCAACGGCTTGCTCCTTAAGCCTCGTTAGCCACGTTGAGTAAAGCATTCGGGATGGCGCAGAACAAGTGCCCGTGAACAGGGGAGGCTGGAAATGTGATGGCAGAGGGACGTCCCACCTGTGTGCTCACTCAGGACAAGGGGCGCGGCTCATGGCGTCAAGGGACGCATGATCGCAACCTCGTCTTTTCCATCTAGTTATTGGCTTTTTTGTAAGTTAAAGGCGTGTTATCTTGCTGTTGCTCCACTCTGGTCAGATCTCTTCGTGGAGCCAGAGAGCGAGCAGGAGGGGGCCGGTATGGCCAGAGCGAAATGGGCATGACAAGCAGGCGAGCGATGGAGCTCAGATTCGAAGAGTACTGTGATGCGGATCTTTCCCTCATCAGAGACTATTACGAGACGACGTTTTCCCACTATGTGCCGGATTTGGCAGAACGGATTTTTGTGGTTCGTGATGCACACTGGCTGGTGGGGGCGGTGCGCCTGCGCGATGAACAGGATTACTACCACTTGTGCGGCTTTCGTCTGCTCCCTCACTACCAGTCTCTGGGGCTGGGGTCCCGCCTGCTGCAGCATGCCTGCCGCGATCTTTCCGACAAGCCCGTGATCTGTCACGCCCTGCCGTTCGAGAAACCCTTCTACCTCAAGGCGGGATTTGACCACCTTCCCCTGCATGAACTCGACGGACCCCTTCACTCCCACTATCACCAGCAGCACGAACAGGGTTATCAGATCGAGCTGCTGGTGCGTCAGGCGAAGGCGCCTGTTTTCAACTGACGTCTTATTGGGGTTTGGTCAGCAGGTGGATCTTGCCTGGTGACAGCTCCAGCCCCAGCAGATTTTCCTTGAGCCAGGCCTGATTGGGGTCCTTGTCATCCAGCTTGTAGACAGGCTGGGTCTCCAGCCGTTTCTCCATGCTCTGCAGCAGCATCCTCAGCATGAAACCAAACTTCTGTTCCGCCGCAGCAGGCTCCAGCTTGTAATCGATGAGCTTCATGTTGTCGAGGAAGAGCGCACTCCTGGCCTTGTCGTAGCGGGGCCTCGCCTCATAGGTCATGTTGAGGCGCGCGTCGTACTCGGTCTGATCCGGGAGCGCGATTTTCAACTTGCCTTTGCCAAACACCCTGGCGGTATCCGGGCTCTGGCGACCAATCTGCACATCGCTCTGCTCGAGTTGCACATGGGCCTTGATGATGCCGGGCAATTCCAGCTGTTTGTCCACTTGCACCTGGGATTGCAGGTACTGATTTATCTGCTGCTCATTGATGTCATATGAGCCTTGACCTAGCATGGCCAGACTCAGCAGCATAGATTGCAGGATCATGCTAACGACCTGATAGAATGGGTGTGCCCCGTAGCATACCATCCCGACCCTGTGGGGTCTGCCCGTGCCATCTGTCCAATACACCAAGGAGTTGCCTTGCTCGACGGTCTGGAATACGACATTCAGTTGCTGTTTTCCCGCTTTCTCGGCTGGTTGTTGCTGTTGTTTCACACCGTGATCGTGGCAGGGATCTCCCTGCGGGTGGTGATGAAGCGACGTCCCATCGGGGTATCCCTCGCCTGGTTGGCCCTCATCTATGCCATCCCCTTCGCCGGGGTCGGTTTCTACGTGCTGTTTGGCGAGATACGCCTCGGTCGCAAGCGGGCGGAGCGGGCCCAGGCCATGTACCGTCCTTACGCCATCTGGATCCGCCAGCTCGCGCGCCTCTTCCCCCAGCACTGCTGCGAGGTGGGCAGCAAGGCACGCCCGCTCCACGATCTGATCCAGGGGCGCTTGGCCATGCCCATGCTCTCGGGCAACCGGATGACCCTGCTGCACAAGCCCAAGAGCATCGTAGAGGAGATAGTGCGCGACATCCGGGGCTCCTCCCAATCCTGTTATCTGGAGTTCTACATCTGGCACCCCGGCGGGGATGTGGACGAGGTGTGCGAGGCGTTGATGGAGGTGGCGGCACGCGGCGTGGATTGTCGTGTCTTGCTCGACTCCATCGGCAGCAAGACCTTCTTCCGCTCCTCCTGGCCCAAAACCTTGCGTGCCGCTGGTGTCAAAGTCGTGGAAGTGTTGCCGGTCGGCGCCTGGCGAATCCCCTTCCAGCGTCAGGACTTGCGCATGCACCGCAAGCTGGTGGTGATCGATGACAAGGTTGGTTACACCGGCTCCATGAACATGGTGGATCCCCGTTTCTTCAAGCAGGATGCCGGGGTCGGCCAATGGGTCGACATCATGATCCGGGTGCAGGGCCCCGTGGTGCCGTTGATGTGGTCCACCTTCGTCTGGGACTGGGAGATGGAGACCGGCGAACGGCTGCTCGACAGTCTGCAACATGAGCCGGAAGCCTGGCCACAGACCAACTATCGGGCCCAGCTCATTCCCTCCGGCCCCTTCGTCGGCGGTGACTGCATCCAGCAGAGCCTGCTGCTCGCCATCTACCAGGCTCGTCATCATCTGGTGCTGACCACCCCCTATTTCGTGCCGGACGATCCGCTGGCTGCGGCCCTCTCTTCGGCGGCGGCCCGCGGCGTGCTGGTGCAGTTAGTTCTGCCTGCGCGCAACGACTCCCTGATGGCCAACCACGCCAGCAACTCCTTCATGGAGGATCTGCTGGCGGCAGGAGTGGAGATATACCGCTATGATGCCGGACTGCTGCACACCAAGAGCGTGCTGGTGGACGATGATTTCGCCCTGGTGGGCACGGTCAACCTCGACCGGCGCAGTCTCTGGCTCAATTTCGAGATCACCCTGCTCATCGACAACCCGGTGTTTGTCGCCGAGATGAACCAGCTGGTGCAGGGCTACATGCTGGAGGCGACCCCCATGTCACTGACCAGGTGGCGTGCCCGCCCCTGGTACAAAAAATTGCTTGAGAACATCTTCTACCTGTTCAGCCCCCTGCTGTGACAGCCAGAGCGTGGAACCCAAGCCGTTGTCTGGCTTGTGTTGATGCCCATCCTCCCCGTAGAGTGCGCCCATGCACCCGCCATTGAACCATTGTGGAGAAACAGAACTGATGAAGAAAAAAGTGGCCTTGGCCGTCGGAGCCGTGTTGGTGGTGGGAGGGCTTGGCGCCTGCTGGTACACGGGCAATACGTTCGACCGGATCCTGGCCGAGCAGATCGCCAGGGCGCAGCAGGAGAGCGGAATCGAAGTCACCTGGAGCCCGGAGACGGAGAATCTGTTTACCCGCGACGGCGTGCTCAAGGTGGTGGTGCCGCCCCAGACGCTGGCGAGTTTTGATCCCCAGCTGGCGGGAAGCGAACCCATCGAGATGCAGTTCGCGTTCAACAGCCGCCTGTTGCCGCTCTATATCAAGAGTCACCTCCAGCTTGATACCGCACAGGGCACGCTGGCGCCCATCCTGACCTCTCTGGGGATGCAGCAGTGGCAACTGGGGGCCGAATCGGCGAGCAGCCTCTGGACCATGAGCAACAGTTCCCGCTTCTGGGTGAGTGACTTCAAGGTCAAGGAGGGGCTCAACGAGTTCACCTTCCTGCCCTTGAACGGCGACTATCGCGGGGATCTCGACGGCAATGGCCATCTCACCGCCCACTGGTTGGGGATGACGGTCCACGATGCCCAGAGCAAGACAGATCTGGCTTTGGCGGATCTCAAGGGCAGTGCCGACATGGCCGAGATCAGCGGGCTCTGGCTCTCTCCCCGCAGCGATGCGACCCTCACGGCCTTCTCCCTGACCCAGCCGGGGAACGTCAAGATCACGCTGGAGGGGCTGACCACGGCCACCGAGCTGGCGGGGGACGATCTTCAGACGCTCTCCACTCGCTATCAGATGAAGGTGGCGACCCTCAACATGGAGAGCGAGGAAGACCGGCTCGCGCTGACCCAGGGAAATCTGGATCTCTCCCTCAAGGGGCTGGATCTCGAGGGGTATCAGACGCTGCAAGAGGCCAGCAGCAAACGGGTGGACGAAGCGGCCATCCAGGAAGCGCTGGACAAGATGCTCCAGAGAGGGGCCACACTGGAACTGGCGGATCTGAGTGCGCGATTGAACGGTGAGCTTGTCAGCCTGCAAGGGGAGGCCAAGCTGGCGCCCACCACCCTGGCACAGTTGATGGGCAGCGAGGAGGGGATGCAGGCACTCTCCGGTCTGCTGCATGCCCACCTTGGGGAGAAGCTGGGCCAGGCCGTACCCCAGTTGGCCCCCATGCTGGAGCAATTCACTGCCATGGGATATCTGAAGGCGCAGGAGTCACAGCTTCAGGCCGAGCTCAAGCTCGACAAAGGGGCCGTGACCGTCAATGGTCTGCCGCTGCACCCGTGAGTGCCGCGCAATGAAAAAGGCTCCCTCGGGAGCCTTTTTTCTGGGGGCGCGCAGCCGCTTATTTGAACACGACGGTCTTGTTGCCGTAGACGAAGACCCGCTCGTTCAGCACCAGTTCCAGCGCCCGGCTCAGCACGGATTTCTCCACGTCGCGTCCGGCCTTGGCCATGTCATCGGCACTGAAGGTGTGATCGACGTGGATCACGTCCTGCTCGACGATGGGGCCTTCATCCAGATCGTCGGTGACGAAGTGGGCGGTGGCACCAATCAGCTTGACCCCGCGGTCGAAGGCCTGACGATAGGGGCGGGCACCGATGAAGGCAGGCAGGAAGGAGTGGTGGATATTGATGATCTTGCGCGGATAGGCTTCCACGAAGCTTGGGGTCAGCACACGCATGTATTTGGCCAGGATGACGTAATCCGGCTGGTAGCCATCAATGAGCGTGCGCACTTGCTCCTCATGCTCGGTGCGGCTGAGATCCTCGTGGCTCACGCAGTGGAAGGGGATGTCGAACTTGCCGGTCAGCTCGGCGAGGGTGTCGTAGTTGCCGATGACCGCGACGATGTCCATGTCCAGGGCGCCGGCATAGTTTTTCATCAGGATGTCGCCGAGGCAGTGAGTCTCCTTGGTCACCAGGATGACGATGCGCTTCTTGCCCGCTTTGACGAGACGACGCTGGGCGCCGGCAGGCAGGGCATCATCGAGGTCGGCCAGCAGGGTCTCGTCGTTGAAGCGCCCTTCCAGCTCGGTGCGCATGAAGAAGCGGCCGTTTTCGTGATCCACGAACTCGTCGTTCTTGTTGATGTTGAGCTGGTGCTTGTAGCAGATGTTGGTGATCTTGGCGATGAGACCCTTGGCATCGGGGCAATCGGTCAGCAGTATTTTCTTTTCCATCTCTGTCATGATTCCGTTTGTGATGTTGGCACCCGGTCTGCGCGGGCGCGCGCGTTTTTGCTGGCACTATGCCACAAACGAAATCAGAAAGGACAGCGCGCCGTGTATCGGGTGGTGCTCGCGCGAAAATTGCCGTGCAGCCAGCTCCCGGTTTGTCTTTGATGGGTTTTTGGCTGGCGTCCTGCGTCTTTTTTCTTTAGGCTGTCTGCGCTTATTCTCAGGGCGGGGCGAAATTCCCCACCGGCGGTATCCCGATGTGACTCGGGGAGCCCGCGAGCGCCCGACCCGGCATTCATCCGGGACGGGGTCAGCAGATCCGGTGAGATGCCGGAGCCGACGGTCATAGTCCGGATGAAAGAGGATAAGACAGATATTGCTGGCCAGACCCTGCCGGGTTGGCCGCCGCATGGCTACTTCTGTCTGCCTTTCCATGCCCTGATTCTGGTCCTTGTCTTTTTTAGGAGTCTTACCATGAATCAGTCTCTACTCAGTGAATTCGGTGATCCCATTGCTCGCGTCGAAGCCGCGCTGGCCGCCCTGCGTGCCGGTCAGGGTGTGCTGGTGGCCGATGATGAAGATCGCGAGAACGAAGGCGATCTCATCTTTGCCGCAGAAACCATGACCAACGAGCAGATGGCCATGATGATCCGCGAGTGCTCCGGCATCGTCTGCCTCTGTCTGACCGACGAGCGGGTTCGCCAGCTCGAGCTGCCGATGATGGTGGAGGCCAACTCCAGCCACTATCAGACTGCCTTCACTGTGACCATCGAAGCGGCGCAGGGGGTGACCACCGGGGTGTCCGCCGCCGATCGCATCACCACCATCCGTGCGGCCATCGCCGACGGTGCCCGGCCCTCCGATCTGCATCGACCCGGCCATGTCTTCCCGCTGCGCGCCCGCACGGGTGGGGTGCTGACCCGCCGTGGTCACACCGAAGCGACCGTCGATCTGATGCAGCTCGCCGGGCTCAAACCTTACGGAGTATTGTGCGAGTTGACCAAGGAAGATGGCTGCATGGCCAGGTTGCCGGACCTGGTGGCCTTCGGTCGCCAGCACCGGATGCCGGTCCTGACCATCG
Source organism: Aeromonas sp. QDB30 (assembly GCF_027707645.1). Classification (NCBI taxonomy): domain Bacteria; kingdom Pseudomonadati; phylum Pseudomonadota; class Gammaproteobacteria; order Aeromonadales; family Aeromonadaceae; genus Aeromonas; species Aeromonas sp. QDB30. Next base: position 8,259 of record NZ_JAPCIY010000010.1, read on the forward strand.
AAGATCTGGTGCAATATCGTCAATTGCTGTCAGAACGTTCAGCCTGAGCCTCATACGAAATTGTAATAAGCCCAAATTTTGGTTACGCTTTGTGCGAACCTCATCCAGGGACACTCATTTTTGCTTAAAGTTTGTACGGAAAGTGTGCAACTAAAAAAAAATGAGGGTTTTAACGCATTTATCTGTGATGAGGCCTATCCAAACTATGATTTTTTTGTGCCATAATCACGCCGCTTGCTAAACGTCTGGCGAGTTAAAGGGAGCTTTTAAAAATGAAAAAAATGTTGTTGGTAGGTGTTGTTGGTCTGTCCGCTCTGCTGGGCGGTTGTGCAAACACCAGCGAACTGGAAACTTCCGTTCAGAATCTGTCTAACAAAGTTGACCAACTGGCTCAAGATGTTAGCGCTGTTCGTGCTGATCAGTCCAAGATCGCTGCTGATGTTGCAGAAGCCAAGCAAGAAGCTATGCGTGCTAACCAGCGCATCGACAACATGGCTACTTCCTACAAGAAGTAATCCATGCGAAAAATGGCGCATTTCAATGCGCCATTTTTTTTTGCCTGAAATTCATCAAATTACCGCGTTTCCCCGCTGAAATCCGCCTGACAAGGCAATGCCGACGAATCGGCATCCCCTCTTATGATTTTCCTGTCGCTCAATAGAGCAGGCTGTAGAGCTTGCGACGATAACTCTGCGCCGCCGGGTGCGCGCCCATGGTTGCCAGCACATCGAGATAGATCTTCTTGGCATCGCCAAAGACGAGATCACGTTTGAGGATGGTGAACAACAGAGCCAACGCCTCCTCCTGTCTACCAACCTGGCTGTAAAGCACCGCCAGCTCCTGAGCGAGGGCATGGTCATCAGGCTGTTCAGCGTGGCGCAGCTCCAGGGCGCGCAGCTCAGGACTGTCGCTGGCCTGCAGCGCCAGCGAGAGGCGGGAGCTCAGGGTCTGGTAATGATCATCCTGTGCCACCATGGGGATGGTCGAGAGCAGGCTCTGCGCCTCGTCAAGGAGATTGAGATCCAGCGCGGCCTGTATCAGCCAGAGCGTGATGTCGTGACGCTCGGGGGCGAGGCGATGGGCCTGGCCAAGATGGGTGTGCGCCACATCGGCTTGCCCGTTCTCCAGCGCCTGCTTTGCCTGATCGAGCAGCAACTCCTCCTCTTTGGGGGCAAAGGCGGCGAAATACTGGCGCAATGTGGCTTCATCCTGCGGCCCTTCCAAAAAGGCCTGTTCATCCGGGCGCCCCTGATGGAACAGCACCAGCGCGGGCAGTGCGCGCAGGGCAAGCTGGCTGGCCAGAGGCTGCAACTGGGGGTCGTTCATGTCGACTTTGGCAAGGGTCACCGCCGCATTGGCCGGGCCGACCAGCGCTTCCACTTGCGGGGTCATGGCTTGGCACTCCGGCATTTGGGGGGCGTGGAAATAGATGACGACCGGCTTTTTCATGGACGCATCGAGCAATTCTGCGTGGAAGTTCTGGGGAGTGATGTCGACGATCATGAGGCTGACTCTCGAAAAATGGTGTGGATCAACATGGGGTCCAGCGGGATGGAATTCAAGCGCGCATCCAGCAGATGGGCATCGACCCGGCGAGTCGGGGCAGCCAGGCTGAGCCATCCGCTGCCCGCGGGCCAGTCGCGGATTTCATAGTGGCGATTGTCGAGATGATTTTTGAGCTGCCATGCCTGCTCCGGAAGGAAGCAGATCTTGTCGAGTCCGGCGGAAATACCGTCGCCATGCGCCTTGAGCACAGCTTCCTTGCGAGACCATAGCCGATAGAAGGCCGAATGTTGCTCCTCTCGAGGCTGGGTGTTCAACCATTGGTATTCGCTTGGCGCATAGAAGCGTTTGGCCAGCGGCAGTATGGGGCGGTGACGCAATCCCATCTCGATGTCCACCCCAAGGGGACCCTCCCGACAGAGGGCGAGCACCAGCCACTCTCCGCTGTGGCTGAGGTTGAACTGCCAGCGATGACTGAGCAGTGTCGGTTTGCCATGCGCACCGATGCCAAAAGTCAGGGCATCGGCCCGGCAATGGAGTCGCTCGGCCAGCAGGCGGCGCAGCAGCACCCGGCCGAGCAGGTACTCATGCTGGCGACCCGCCTGGTGGATCTCGTGCCAGTGACGGCGTTCATCCGGGGCGAGTTCGGATGCCAGCCTGATCATCAGGTCTGCATCAACGCTTGCCGTATTTAACAAATAGAGATCCGCAGATAGCATAATATTTCACTTAAAAATGGGGGTGAAATAGCGATAACAGTCCGTTTGATGCGCTCAAAACCGATGCTTTCAAGATTGTATATTGTTTGGGCATGATCACATAAATTGCGCTAAACAGAGCATTTCCTTGCAAAAATGTGAGGTCGATTGGGATTTTCGCTTGCCTCGATAGAATTCTTGGATATAGTCGGGTGCTGTTGCCTTATAAATTGCCCTGTCGGGCTGCATTTTAACAAGTTTCACTCTTTTTGCGGGGATAAAGGATTGCGCCACCTGATGCTACTGCTGGTCGCGCTCGGAATGGTAGGTTGTGCTTCGGCACCCCAACCCGAGGTCGCGAGCAAGATCGAGGTTTCCATGATGGAACCCGTGATTGAACCCGAAGTTTCGCCTACCCCGGATGTCAACGAAATCCTGACCGTATACAAAGAGTGGCGTGGTACCCCCTATCGTTATGGCGGTACCACAGAACGAGGTATCGATTGCTCGGCGTTTACCCGTGAAGTGTTCCGCAATGCCATCGGCATCGAATTGCCCCGCGATACCCGCTCCCAGGTCCACGAAGGCTCTCGCGTCTCCAAGCAGGATCTGGTCGAGGGGGACCTGGTCTTCTTCAAGATCAACCCGCGTCTGAACCATGTCGGCATCTATGTCGGCAACGGTGAATTCATCCATGTCTCCTTCCGTGCCGGCGTCACGCGCTCCAAGCTCGACAATGTGTATTGGCGCAACAAGTTCTGGCAGGCACGCCGGATCGATATCTGAGTCAGGCTGGACAAACGGCTCGCAGTACGGACTGTTTTTCCAACCTCACTTGAACCGGACCCTCAGGGTCCGGTTTTTTTATGGCCCTCTTTTAGACTTTCCCTGGCCGACTCTCTATAGTGTGGCCCCCTTGATCCTCGGCAGGTCCAGCATGACACCCCAGCAGAAAACCGGATTGCACCCGCGCAATCGCCATCAGGCACCCTACGACTTCGACGCGCTCTGCCTGCGTACCCCGGCGCTGTCGCCTTTCGTGTTCGTCAACGAGCACGGCACCCGGACCCTGGATTTCGCCGATCCGGCCGCCGTCAAGGCGCTCAACCGGGCGCTGCTGGCGCTGCACTATGGCATCGAACACTGGGATCTGCCGCCTGGCTACCTCTGCCCGCCCATCCCGGGGCGGGTCGATTATCTGCACCGCGTCGCGGATCTGCTGGCGGAGAGCGCGGGATGCGTACCGACGGGCAAGCAGGTTCGAGTGCTGGATGTCGGTGTCGGGGCCAACTGCATCTATCCCTTGCTGGGCGCCCGGGAGTATGGCTGGCGCTTCGTGGGCTCAGACATCGATCCTGTGTCGGTGAAGGCGGCAACCCTGCTGGCCACCAGCAATGGATTGGGCAACCAGATCACATGCCGTCATCAGGGTAACCCCAAGCATGTCTTTCGCGGGATCCTGGGGCCGAAGGAGCACTTTGCCCTGACTCTGTGCAACCCGCCGTTTCATGCTTCTCTGGCGGAAGCGAGCAAGGGGACGGAGCGCAAGCTGCGCAACCTGGGCAAGGGCCAGGCAGTGGCCGGGGCGCCCGTGCTCAATTTCGGCGGTCAGAAGGCTGAGCTCTGGTGCGAGGGGGGCGAGGCGGCGTTTCTGGCGGCCATGATAGAGCAGAGCAAGGAGTTTGCCAGCCAATGCCTCTGGTTCAGCTCGCTGGTGTCGAAAAAGGAAAATCTGCCTGCCGCACGAAAGGCGCTGGCTCGGGTGGGGGCGCGGGAGGTTCGCGTGCTCGACATGGCGCAAGGCAACAAGGTGAGCCGGATCCTCGCCTGGAGTTTCCTGGACGATGAGCAGCGCAAGAGCTGGTGGACCGCCCAGGGGAGATGATCGAGGACGGGGCTCAGTGGCGACACGGGCCCCGTCTCTTTTTCAGCTCAGATGTTGATTCGTTTGCAGCCTTACATTCAATCGTTTTCCTGCCCGTGTTTGCTCGCATGTTAGTGACCACTTCGCGCCTGGTACAGGTGTACGCCGAGATTTTTTTGTACTTGCTGATGAAACTTTCATAAAATAGGACTGGTTAGACCTCTTTACAGGCTTTGAATCGAATAGGGATCGGTAAATGAAAGTTGTCGATTTTCTGAAGCACAAGCGCGAAATTCTGGCGCAACACCCCTTTGAGCTCAAGGATTGGCTCTCTCCGGCGATCCGCGACTACTGGCGTGAGTTTCAGCAAAAGGCACACCTTCACCCCTTGCTGGGAAGAGTGCTGGATCTGCAGGGGGAGTCCCAGGATGCCCGCCAGCAAGAGGCTGCCAGAGTCACCCAGGTAGCGAATGGCCAGCCTGCCCTGGCGCAGGATCCCGTGGTGGAGCTCGAAGGCGAAGCGGCGGCACTCTATGCCGAGTTGCAGACCCGCATCGGTGAAGAGACCCATGTGGGCGAGTGGTTGCAGGTCACCCAGGCGTTGATCAACCAGTTCGCGACCGTGACCGGCGATCATCAGTGGATCCACACCGATCCCGAGCGTGCGGCAGCCGAGTCTCCTTTCAAGACCACCATTGCCCACGGCTTCCTGACTCTGGCCCTGCTGCCCCAGTTGACCGGTTCGGTGGACGAGAGCACGCCGGAGTTCCCGACAGCTCGCATGGTGGTGAATTTCGGCCTGGAGCAGGTCCGCTTCCCTTACCCCATCAAGGTGGACAGCAATATCCGCGCCCGTACCAAGCTGTCGCGTGTCACGCCCATCAAGGGAGGCATCGAGCTCCTCAAGGAGATCAAGATAGAGATCGAGGGGATCCGTCGCCCTGGCTGCGTCATCGAGTCGGTCACCCGGATCTATTTCTGACGCGCTCGTCTTGCACCCATGAACACAGGCCCACTTTGGTGGGCCTGTGTCGTTTCTGGCGGGTCAGAAACTCGCTCCCAGGGTGATGAGGTGACGCCACTCTTTCTCGCTCACATCCCTGTGCAGGCCGTGGTAGTCGAGCCAGGCATCGTCCCAATCCAGTTCGCTTGACCAGGAGAGGCGCAGGTGATCGTTGAAATAGTACCTGAGGCCCAGGCTACCGCTGACGGACTGCTTTCTGGTCAGGTAGGGGGAGGGTTGATCGACGAATTTTTCATAACTGCCCTTGCCAAACAGCTCGAACTTCTCTTCCCAGAGTGCCAAGGGCTGCCGGTAGTCCCACCCCAGGCTGACGTAGGGGTAATTGATGATCCTGTCGTCAAACAGGTCTGAGTTGCTCCACACCTCCGGCCTGAAATAGGCACGTTCCAGACCGAGCTGGGTAATGAGCTCCAGCCGGCGTTGCCTGTCATTCCAGAAGCGGTAGCCGGGGCCGGAAGCACAGTCAATCTCCAGATAACCGGCATCGATCATGTTGTAATCGATGTCGACGGAAGATCGCAGGAACCAGTGATCGTCGAAGAAGAAGTCGAGCTTGGGTTTGAGCTTGTATTCGTGGCTGTCGGTGATGTTGTTCGCCGTTTCGTAGATGTACTCGCCATCCAGGCTGTAACGCCAGTCCAGATTGGCAAACTCGGTGGAGACCTTGAGATTGACGTTGTTGGTCTTCTTGGTGTTCTCCTTGAGCTTGATGTTGAGATCCCCGTTCCCTGTCAGCAGCCAGGCATTGGCCTCGTCAGGAGAGTCCAGCAGGGGGATCCCCGTCTTGGTAAGCGGCTTGGGTTTCTCCTGCTTGTCCAGACGCCATCGTTTGATGGCGTGGCGCGGGACCGTCATGGCCTGACTGTAGGCGGGCTTGATGCGGATCTGCTCGTCCGTGATCTCCTCTATGGTCCCGCTCACTCGATCGCCGTTGCGCATCCAGAGGATGTCCGCCATCGCCGCGGAGCCAGGCAGCAGAAGCAACAGGCAAACCACATGACCCGTTCTGTTCATGTTGGTCAGGCCTTCAGCCGCTCACGGGCTTGGGCAGCCCGCTCTTGCGCTCGAGCAGGGCGGTCACCCGGGCACTGTCGATGTCGGGGGCAGCGATGAACTGCTCGGCTTCGGGGGAGAGCACCAGCGGCGCCCCCTGTGCCATCTCCGCTTCGGTGCGGGAGAGGGGGGAGTGTACCTCCAGCCAGCGACGACCGTCGGGTTCCACCGCCATCTTGACCGGCTGGTTGATGACCCGGACCGGGGTGCCGACGGGAACAAGACCAAACAGGGTTTCGATGTCATCCGGGCGCAGCCGGATACAACCCGCGCTGACTCGCAGACCGACCCCGAAATCCTTGTTGGTGCCGTGGATGAGGTAGTCCTTGTTGCCATAGCCAAGACGCATGGCGAACTTGCCGAGGGGATTGTCGGGGCCGGGGGGGACCACGGCGGGCAGATCGATCCCCTTCTGCTCCAGCCAGGACTTGCGGACCATGGGGCCGGGCACCCAGGTCGGGTTGGGATTTTTCGCAATGACGGTGGTGGTCATCTCCGGCGTCTCGCGGCCGATGTCACCGATCCCGATGGGCAGCACCATCACCTCCTGCTTGCCCTTGGGGAAGTAGTAGAGGCGAAGTTCAGGCAGGTTGATGACGATGCCTTCTCGCGGCACGTCGGGCAGCAGCATCTGGGTCGGCAGAGTGAGCCGGGTGCCCGGGGTGGGCAGATAGGGGTCTACGCCGGGATTGGCTTCGAGCAGTGCCAGAAAGCCTGTCCGGGTATGCTTGCCGACCAGTTCCAGATGATCGCCAGGCTGTACGATGTAATCTTCCAGGGCGCCGATGAGACGGCTGTCCGCTGGCGGCAGGGGATAGGTGTTGGACCAGACAGGTGCGGCCCAGAGGCTGGCGGCGGCCAGCAGCTGTGAGACGATACGAGTGTTGAGCATGGTTGTTCCTATCGGCTGGGGCGAGGGACGGGTTCCCTTCCAAAAAATGAGCAGAGATTGTCAACGAATCCCGCGGGGATTACCAGTCCGGCACCATGACTGCCGGGAGGGCGGTGGCGAGCGCATCACAGGGTGTTACTGGCCCATCAGGCTCGCCGTATTCACCCGCCGGGAACCGGGTACAGGGTGGAGACAGTGAGCGAGGAGGCGTTGCCGGGTGAAAGTCACTGGCGTTGGGAGGGGCGGGATCGCCGGATGGCGGTTTTATCGCCAGTCGTCTGATCTGCAACGAGATTTACATTGATTTCCCGGCTAGGGTTGGGTCAATATGAGTGCCCGTGGAGAGATGCCGGAGTGGCCGAACGGGATTGACTCGAAATCAATTGTGGCAGCAATGCCACCCAGGGTTCGAATCCCTGTCTCTCCGCCATTTATTCCCCTCAAGCCCGCGCCCGTCGCGGGTTTGTCATTTCTACTGTCCATCCCCCGGCTCAGCCATCTCCCAATGTCTTTTCCGATTTGGGGCCTGTGGTCACGGGGTCGCGAAGTCTCACCCCATTCTCTCGAATGTCCATTCACCTGATTAGCCACTTGCCGGCCCAGACAGGTCTCCCGGGGTCATCACCAACATGGTGATGGGGCATGGGCCCGCACCTGCAGGGTCATCTGGCCGACCCCGCGAGCTCAGCCATCGCGATCCCCCTGATAGGCGCAGAAAGCCTGCGAGTAGATGTGTCCAGAGTTGGCTATTGGTGCTTGGTTTTCTATCCCGCAGCCATCATCAGAGCAACGTGGCTGCGGGTTGGAGACTCATGCCTTGCGGCTGGCGAGCTGGCGAAGGCGCTGGGTGCTCTGGTGCAGACTCTGGTGCTGCACCTCGTTCAGGGCGCAGTGCTTGAGCACGTACTCGGCGCTGGCCACCACCGTCTTCCAGCGCGGTGCCTTGGGCAGGGTGTCGAGGTTCAGGTACTTGTCGAGGGTGCGGGTCTGGGGACTGGAGCGGTCCATGTAGACCCGCCACAGCTTGCTCTTCTCCGCCAGCACTATCTTGCCCTTGCCGGTGCTCTGCTGCCAGGTCTCCAGGGTGAGACGCATGGTGTCCACCAGGGCGCGGCGCAGAGGTTCGTCATCCTGCTGGCGAATGAGATCGTCCGCCAGCGACCTGAACTCCCCTCCCAGCCGGCTCAGTTCCCCCAGCAACTGGCCATCCTCGATGATGGCCTGGCGAGAGAGGCTCTTGAGGGCGTTCTCCAGTGCAGCCATGCGATTGTCGTCCTGGCGCGGTTCTGTGCCAAGGGTCAGCGCATAGGCGTGCTGCCCCCCTAGGTTGATGGGCAGGGCGCGGGCGTTGAGGGTGTCTCGCTGGCCCGCCACCAGGAAGTCCAGCTCCCGCTCCGGCTGCGCGGTCATGTCGGGCCACTGGCTTGCCAGCGGGGCGGCCAGCCACTCGTCCAGCATCTGCCCCTCCATGGCTTCCGGCTCCTGACCCAGCAGGCGCGCCAGGGCCCGGGAGGCAAACAGCACCCCTCCTTGCTCATCGAGGAAGACCATGGGATCGGCCCCCTCGCCAAGCAGGGCGAGGAGCCGCTCCTGATCCTGGTGCAGTTGCTCCTGGAGCAGCAGACGGTGCTCTATCTCCTGTTTGAGCAGGCGGTTCTCCACCAGGGAGGCGCGCCCGGCGCTGGCCTCCAGCAGGGCCCTCACCCGGGCGAACAGCTCCTCCTTGCAGAAGGGTTTCACCAGATAGTCGTTGGCCCCGGCGTTGAAACCCTCTTCAATCTCCTTGGGCTGGTTGAGGGCGGTGAGCAGCAGCACCGGCAGCTTCTCCTTGGGGTGCTGCTGGCGCAGACGGCGGCAGACGTCGAAGCCCGAGAGGGTGGGCATCATCACATCAAGCAGGATGAGATCCACCGGCTCCTGAGCCAGCTTGGTCAGGGCGTCGTGGCCGTCGCTGCTGGGCAGGATGCGATAACCGCAGGGCTGCAGCAGGTGGCGCAGTATGTGTAAATTGATGGGCTCGTCATCCACCACCAGGATGACGGGGGCATCTTGCGGCGGGGGCGGCAGATCCTCGCTCTCCCAGTCCGGCAGGATGACGGGTTGCTGGCGCACCAGCTGGTGCTCTATCTGGCGGCTGTCGAGGGTCAGACTGCCCGCCTTGCCGCTGGCCAGCGGTAGGGTGAAGGCGAAGGTGGAGCCGACGCTCGGCTCGCTTTCCACGAACAGCTCCCCCCCCATCAGGTGCACCAGCTGGCGGGTGATGGAGAGACCGAGGCCCGCTCCCTGCTTGCTCACTTCCGGGCTCATCTGCACCAGGGGCTCGAAGATGTGCTCCAGATGGTCCCTGGCGATGCCGATGCCGGTGTCGGTCACCTTGATGCGCAGGAAGTTGCCCTCCACCAGGGCGCTCAGCACCACCTTGCCCTGGGGGGTGTACTTGATGGCGTTGCCCACCAGGTTGTAGAGCACCTGCTCGAGGCGCTGCTCGTCCGCCAGCACAGGGGGCAGCTCGGCGGGGCTCTTGTCCACCAGGGTGAGGGGCTTGGCCTGCACCAGGTGCTGGCAGAGATCCAGCACCAGCCGGATGACCCCCTTGGAGGAGACCGGCTGGGGGTGGATCTCCAGCTGGCCGTAGCGCATCTGGTGGTAGTCGAGCAAGTCGTCCACGAGGCGGGCCAGACCGTCGGCGCTCTTGATGATGAGGCCGAGTTGTTTCTGCTGCCCTTCGGTCAGGTCCTGCTGGCTGGCGAGCATGGACTCGGCCATCCCCTTGATGCCGTGGATGGGGGTGCGCAGCTCGTGGGAGGTGTTGGCCAGGAGCTCGTCTTTGAGCTTGTCCGCCTGTTGCAGGCTGAGGTTCTGCTTGTGGGTCAGCTTGACCTGCTGTTGCAGCTCCTGGGTCTGGCGTTCGATGAGCTCGATCTTGTCCTTCACCGAACGCTGCATGTGGCGAAACGCCTGGGCCAGCCGGTCGATGTCATCGTCGGTGCGGGGGATGGTGATGGGGTGATCCAGAGCGCCGTCCGCCACCTGTTCGGCGGCGGCGGTGAGGGATCGCAGGGGCGCCGTGATGGAGTGGGAGAGCCAGCGGGAGAAGAGGATCAGCAGCAGCAGTGAGCCTGCCCCCAGCAGGATCACCAGCGTCTCGAGCTGGCGGATGGGGGCATAGGCCTCGCTGGTGGAGATCTCGGCGATGAAGGCCCACTCGGTATCGAACACCTTCACCTGGGTATAGGCGGCCAGCACCTCGTCATCGTGGTAGGAGAGGAAGGGGCCGACCCCCTGCTCCCCGGAGAGGGCCTTGATGATGAGGGGGGTCTGCAGCGGCCGGAAGTCGGGGCTGAAGCTGTTCTCCACGCTGAATTCAGGGGCGAGCCAGGCGTTGGCGCGCATCCGCTTGTCCGGGCCGATGAGAATGGTCTCGCCGGTTGCGCCGAGCCCCTCCCGCTCCGCCATGATCTGGTTGAGCTTGTCCGGCAGCAGCTCGAAGATGACCACGCCGCGCACATAGTCGTACTGCATCACGGGGGCGGCGAGGTAGGCGACCACCTGGCCGGTCAGCTCGTTGCGGCCAAAATCGGTGAACTCGAAGATCTGCTGGGGCTTCTGGCCGCCATCGAGGCGGCGCTTGATCTTGGCGAAGGTGTTGCCAAGACCGCTGGACTGGTAGGGGCCCGAGAGCAGGTTGGTGGCGAAGTTGGCCTGCTTGGTGACCGAGTAGACCACGTCACCGTTGAGGTCGACCAGGAAGATGTCGCTGTAGTTCGATTTGCGCACCATGTCGGCGTAGCCGCGATGGAAGCGCTGGTGGACGCGGCCATACATCTCGTCCGCCAGGATGAGGGCGCTGATGGAGGGCTCTATCTCCACCTGACTGTCAGGTTGTTGCAGCTTGTCCCAGGAGCCCGGCACATAGCGGGCCTGGGCGCGGGCGCGGGCCTCCTGCGGCGTGGTGCCGAGCTTCTCGAAGGCACCGGTGAAACCGTAGAAGCGACCGATACTGTTGCCGGCAAAGTCCTGCTGGGAGAAGTTGATGATCTGCTCCTTGAGGTTGCCGAAGTAGTCTTGCAGCTGGTTTTTCTTGATGTTGCGCACCGAGACCAGATGGTTGGAGGTCTGGGTGGTGAGATCCTTGCCGTGGCTATAGAGGAAAAACAGGGTGACGACCAGGAAGGGCACCAGGCCCAACATGAAAAAAGCCAGCATCAGCTGCGGTCTGAGCCCCCGAGGCCTGAAGTTCCATTTCATCGCATGATTTTCAATTGAGAATCCAGTTACTAAGCGCGATGAGTTTCTGACTAAAGGCTAACTATTTCAATGGCTTTATCTTAAATTCGCTCGTCGGGTCACAGGGAGCGGGGGGATTTTCGACCAAGGCGTCTAAAGGGTGAGCAAACAGCACGGGAAAGGGCTCAAAGTGAGAAAAAAGGGTTGTGCCCGGGCTCGGGGTACGTATAATGCGCCTCGTTGTCAGGCAACTGGCACGCAAGCAGTCATGCGGGAATAGCTCAGTTGGTAGAGCACGACCTTGCCAAGGTCGGGGTCGCGAGTTCGAGTCTCGTTTCCCGCTCCAATACTCCATGGCACCAACCATGGACATCACTCTCAAGGCAATGCCTTGTCAGCATGGCGCGTTAGCAAAGCGGTTATGCAGCGGATTGCAAATCCGTTTAGTCCGGTTCGACTCCGGAACGTGCCTCCATCTTCTCCCTGTTTTCCATATCCCTGACGTTGTCCATCCGCCATGGCGGCCCGGATGATGCTTCATTGCATGTCAGTCAGCCGTGAACAACCCTCCCGTTGCCACGTCTTGTGCAGATGCTGATCCATCTCGGCCAATGCCTCGCCCCTGGATCCGGACCTCTCTTCGCCCCCCTGTTCTGCCAGTGCGGCCATCTCCTTTATCAGCAAACCGCATTGCCACAGGCTGGCGGTGGGGACCCCGTGATAGGGGATGTCGATGGCATCGTCACGATTGAGCCGCCACTCCTGCCACTGGCTCCAGGCGAGCACGCCCAATGCCCCCAGCAGCGCCGCATCTGCAAGTTTCATCCTGTGTTCCCCCGTTCTGTTCCAGTCCTCGTTAACTCTGGAACAGGGGCCGCGTTTTGCCACCTTTGTTGTTTTTTAGTTAAAGAATGTAACCCGGTTTCATTTTTAGGCTTTTAGCCCCATTTTTTATCAAAAAATGGCGCAGTCGGTGTAGTAATCCTACAATGATTGGCGTAATCTTTGTTCAGTGGTCTTACCAGTGAGGCGTTACATCATGTTTCATCCCTTCTCCCTGACTCAGATAATCCTTCGCCGCATCTTCGTCCTGATGGCGGGTCTGCTTGCCTTCCCGGTGATGCTGTTTCGCCGGGATCGCGCCCGTTTCTACAGCTACCTGCACCGCATCTGGAGCAAGACCAGCACCAAGCCGGTCTGGCTCAAGATGAGCGAGCGAGGGGAGCGGATCTTCTACTGATCCTCCCCGTGACGCCCGTTTCACCCGGCGCCAGACTGGCGTGACAGGCAGGGCGCACCTCCCGATATAAAAAACCGACACCCTGGTGTCGGTTTTTTTATGGGGCTCGAACCGCCACCGGCCTTGTATCCATGGCCGGTCCACGTTGTCTCTTGTCCCTGTGGGCGATCCTTTATGCGGCAAACGCCGGCGCACTCTCAGCCGCACTCTCAGCCGCGCCCGTGCGACATGACGGGAGGAAGGGCTGGCGGTACTCAGGGCGCAGGCTCAAGGGTGGCCAGCGCCGCGCGCAGACGGGCGAGGCCGATGGGCTTGAACAGGCAGTCGTTCATGCCGGCGGCGAGGCAAAGCTCCCGCTCGCGAGGCTGGGCATGGGCGGTGAAGCCCCAGACGGGCAGGTCATGGCCAAGGGCACGCAGGCTGCGGGTCAGCTCGAAGCCGTCCATCACCGGCATCTGGCAGTCGGTGATGACCAGATCGAAGGGGTGGCTGGCGAGGGCGCGCAGGGCCTCCAGGCCATTGCTGCGCACACTGACGTCGTGTCCCAGGTGCTTGAGCTGCTGGCGCAGCAGGATCTGGTTGGCGTGATTGTCATCGACCACCAGGATATGCAGCCGATGGGGGAGGGGTTGAGCCTGGTGGGGCTGGGGCGCCGGCATTGCCGTGATCGGGGCGGGGGGTTGCTGGGCGAGCGTGAGGGGCAGCCTTATCTCGAGGCGGGTGCCTTCGCCGACCTGACTGTGAACGGCTATCTCCCCCCCCATCATCTGACACAGGATGCGGGCGATATTGAGGCCCAGCCCGCTGCCGGGGAACTGGCCCTGGCCGTGGGCGCGATAGAAGGGGGTGAAGAGCCTGGGCAGCTTGTCCGCGGGAATGCCGGCTCCGGTGTCGGTGATGATGAGGTGCAGCACAGGAGGCTGCTCGCCCCCGGTCAGGGTGGCGGTGATGGCGACCCGGCCCTGCTCGGTGAACTTGATGGCGTTGCCGATGAGATTGAAGAGGATCTGGCGCAGGCGAAGGGGATCGATCAGCACCCTTGGCATGGGGGTGTCGGGCAGCCTGACCTCATAGGTCAGCCCCTTCTGCTCGGCCATGCCCGCAAAGACCCGGGTGACGGACGAGAGCAGGGGCGCGAGATCGCAGGGGGTGGGCGTCAGGGTCATCTGGCCTGCCTCTATGGAGGCGATATCCAGGCTGTCCCCCAGCAGATCCAGCAGGCCGTTGGCGGAGTCGGCGGCGATGCGCAGCAGCTCGCCGCTGTGACGGCTGAGAGCGGGATCCTCGGTGGCCAGCTCCAGCATGCCGAGGATGGCGTTCATGGGGGGGCGGATCTCGTGGCTCATGGTGGCGAGGAAGTCGCTCTTGGCGCGGCTGGCGCTGTCGGCCTGCTGTTTGGCCTCGCGCAGCGCCTCTTCCAGCCGCTTGCGGTCCGTGATGTCTATCCAGCCGTCGATCACCCCGCTGATGGCCCCCTCCCCGTCGAAATAGGGCACCATCCAGTGATAGATGTCGCTCTGGGTTCCCCTGTGATGGAAGAGGCGATCCGCAAAGATGGGCTGCCCCTCCTGCAATACCCTGGCAAAGTCCTGCTCCAGCACGGCGATGCTGCCTGCATCGAGCACCCCTGACAGCCCCTGGGCGAAGGGCTGACCCAGGATGGCCTTTGGCTCGGCGCCGAGCTGGGTCAGGTATTTGCTGTTGCACAGCAGCACCTTGCCGCTCTTGTCCCGCACGACGATGGGGTGGGGCAGGCTCTCCCCCAGTGCCCGGATGAACCTGACATGGGCCTCCAGTTGCTGGCGGGAAGCCTGCTCGGCGCTGGCCATCCGCTTGAACATGCGGTTGCGATAGAGCAGCACCAGCGCCAGGGTGAGGAGCCCCACGAACACCAGGTAGACGATGTGGGCGTGGCGATCCATGAAGCCGGGCACCGGCAGTTTGCGGTTGCGCCACTCGTAACTCATCATGGCGAGCTCGTTGGGGGGGATGGCGAGGATGGTCTTGTCGAGGATCCCCATCAGCATCCCCTGTCCGGGCAGGCTGGCAAACCCCATCCGGATCGGCTCGTCATCGGCGGGGCCGGCGATGCGCAGGGGGCTCTGGGGATCATTGTCCAGCGCATGGCGGGCAAAATAGAGGGGCACGATGGCGGCATCCACCTGTCCCTGGGCGAGCACCTCCATCGCTTCTGCTGCACTCTCCACCTGGGTGATGCGGCTGCCCTCCAGTCTCTGTGCGAGGGGCACATGGCGCGTCATCGCCACCGTCTTGCCCGCCAGACGCCGGATGGTGTCGATCCCTTGTTCCTCCTGGCGGGTGAGGATCACATAGATGTTGTCGGTGGCGTAGGGCACCGAGGTGCGCAGCCCGTAGTGTTCAGCCACCTGCTGGGAGATGGCGCCGATGAGGTCGATGGCGCCTGACAGCATGGCTTTTGCCAGCTGACCCTCGGAGTCTACCCGCACGAACTCGAAGGTGAGGCCGGTGCGTGTGCGGATCTTGTCCAGCATGTCCACCGTCATGCCGACCAGCTGGCCGTCATGATCCAGGGCGCCATAGGGGTAGAGGTTGTCCATCAGCCACACCCTGATGGGGGGCGCTTGCCGCATCCAGGCCCGCTCGGCGGCATCATAGAGATCGGCGCTTCGCTCGTTCATGTCGCGGATGGGCCCGTTCCACTGGGTGAAGAGGGTGTTGCGCGCCCGGTCGTCGATGGCCGCCAGCCCCCGGTTGACCAGGCTGAGCAGGGCGGGCTCGGTGGCCGGGACGGCAAAGCGGAACTCGGCAGGCGCCAGCTCGGGCGGGGCCTCGCCCCGCTGGCGAAGGTGGTCGAAGCGCTCGCTGTTGAGATAGTGGGTGGAGTGGGCATCCCCCAGCAGGATGTCGTCGCGGCCGAAGAAGACCGCATCGAACGCCTCCATGTTGGAGGGATAGGTCACCAGGGTGAGAGTGGGGTAGTAGCGGCCAAAGCGCGCCCTGTCTATCTGATCCCGGACGGCGGCTACCCGCTGTCCCGGTGTGAGCAGGGCCCCCCGATAACGTCTGGGCACGGAGAAGACGAGGGGGCTGCTGAAATAGGGGTTGCTCAGGCGGATCGCCCGGGTGTCACTGTCCGCCAGGGTGAGATTGCCGAGGCTGGCGAGGTGTATCTCCCCCCGTGCCAGGGCCCGGAGCAGGTGCGCCTTGTCGGGGAAGGCGCTCAGGGCAACGGGTTTGTCCAGCATCCGGGCCAGCAGGTCGATGTAGTCGGCACTGAGCCCCTCGACGCGCTGGCGAGCGATCATGGTGAAGGGGCGGTAGTCCTCTTGCAGGATGCCGACCCGCAGTTGGGACTGCTGGCGCAGCCATCCGAGCTCCGCCTCCGACCAGCGGGGAGGCAGCGGGGCGGGATCGTAGCGGCTGTGCAGGGTCAGGGCCTGCACAGGTTGAAGGCAGAGCAGACAGAGCAGGATCAGTGTTCGATATAGGTTCATCTAGCCACCCGACGCGACAGCCATCCCTGCCAAGCCTCATCCAATGGCGGCCATTCTACCGGAAAATGGCTATAACGAGTCCGCTATTTCGCCACGCGCGTCGGCGGCAGCACGGCAAGCAGGGCGGCCTGGCCGCCCCGCCCTCAACCGAACTGGTAGGCCCCCATGTAGAGGCTGCCGTAATCCCAGCTGTCGTGCAGCTTTCGGGGTCTGTCGGCCCCTGCCGCGCCGAGCGCCACAAACAGGGGGCGCAGGTGATCGTCATGGGGATGAGATTCCACCGCGCCCGGCGCCCGGGCCCGGTACTCTTCCAGCGCCCCCCTGTCTCCCTCTGCCATGGTCTGCTCCAGCCAGCGGGCAAACTGGCTCGCCCACTGGGGAACCGGCGAGCCGTCCGGCCCGAGGGCACGGAGGTTGTGGGTGATGGCGCCGGAGGCGAGGATGCCGATCCCTTGCTCGCGCAGCCCCTGCAATGCCTCCCCCAGTTGCCACAGCTGGGCCGGGGTGAAGCTGGCCGGGATGGCGATCTGCACCAGGGGGAGTTCACTGTCCGGATCCATCAGGGAGAGGGGGGACCAGACTCCGTGATCCAGCTCGCGGCGCACCGGGGTGGCAGGCAGACCGGCCAGCAGCAGCTGATCGCTCACCGCTTCCTGCAACCATTGCGGGCTCGTCGCGGGCCAGCGGATCTGGTAGAGGGGCTCGGGGAAGCCGTAGAAGTCGTACATCAGGGCCGGGTTGGGCTCGACGTTGATCTGCAGCTCGCTTCGGCTGAACCAGTGGGCCGAGATCACCACCAGCCCTCTGGCACCCTCGAGGCGCAGTTGCTTCAGGAACCGGGTCGCGGGCTGATCGCGCAGGACCAGATCCGGGGCGCCGTGGGAGATGAACCAGACAGGGGCGATAGACATGACAGACTCCATATGCGTTGTGCCGATGCGCGCGGCGCACCGACAACCCGAGGCCAGGGCGACATGCCGCTGACGATGTGGTCATTATCTGCCCCTAATGATGGGTTAACAATCAGGCTTTATGGATAAGCACTCTTCACTTTTGGTTGATAGTTTGGCATCAGGGCGAGGGAGACCGGGGCAGAAACGACAACGCCGGCGCAGTGCGCCGGCGTTGTGATCAGGGGCCGTCGGACGTGGCTCCTGACGGGATGCCCCGCAGCGCCACCGCCAAGATCAACGCGGGCCCAGTGCGGGTTTATTGAATGCCCAGCAGCTCCACGTCGAAGATGAGGACTGAGCCCGGCGGGATCTTGCCGGCGGCTCTGTCGCCATAGGCCAGGTTGGCGGGGATGTAGAAGCGGGTCTTCTCCCCTTCCACCATCAGTTGCACCCCTTCGGTCCACCCCTTGATCACCTGGTTGAGGCCGAATTCGATGGGCTCGCCACGGGCAACGGAGCTGTCGAACACGGTGCCGTCCAGCAGCTTGCCCTCGTAGTGCACCTTCACCTTGCTGGTGGCGGTGGGGTGAACGGTGCCGGTGCCCGGGGTCAGCACTTCGTACTGCAGGCCGGAGGCGGTGGTGGTCACCAGGGGTTTTTCCTGGTTGCTGGCGAGGAACTCGGCCCCTTTGCGCACGTTCTCTTCCGCCAGCTTCCGGTTGTTGCTGCTGGAGTAGAAGTAGTAGGCGGCGCCGGCGATAAGAAGGGCTATCAGAATGAATTTCATCGGGTTTTCCTGTTCCTTGAAATCAGAGTGCAATGAAGGGGCATCTTATCCCAGCCGGGGAGGGAGGGCGAGGGGGGATGCCGGAGGATGTGACCGGACGGGCAAGGCACCTGGGGCATGATGCCCCCGGTTCGGATTTACTTGACGGCCACCATCATCAGGGCGGGCAGGGCGAAGAAGAGCCCGGCCACGTAACCCAGCGCCAGCAGCTTGTTCTCGCTGCCGACCCGGGCCAGGGTTTCGGCGGCCTTGATGGGCAATTCCCGCAGGAAGGGCACGCCATAGATGAGCGCCACGGCGAAGACGTTGAACAGCACATGCACGAAGGCGATGGTCAAGGCCAGCTGGGCGCCGGCGCCGCTGATGGCGGTGGCCGCCAGCAGGGCCGTGATGGTGGTGCCGATGTTGGCCCCCAGGGTGAAGGGGTAGAGCTGACGGGTGTTGAACACGCCGCCGCCCGCCAGCGGGATCATCAGGCTGGTGGTGGTGGAGGAGGACTGTACCATGACGGTCACCAGGGTGCCGGAGGCGATGCCGGTCAGGGGACCACGGCCCAGGGCCTTGTGCAGCAGCTCCTTGGCACGACCCACCATGACCCGTTGCAGCACCTTGCCGAGGGCGGTGACGCAGCCGAGGATCAGCAGAATGCCGATGACGATGGTGGCGATGGCGGGGCCCTTGCCCGGCAGGAAGGCGACGGCGCTGTCGATGAGATCCAGGGAGGGGGAGATGATGGGCTTCATGAAGTCCATGCCCTTCATGGACATGTCGGCGGAGCCCATCAGCAGACCGGACAGCCACTCGGCACTCTTTTGCAGCAGACCGAACATCAATTCCAGCGGCAGGAAGATGAAGACCGCCAGCAGGTTGAAAAAGTCGTGCACGGTGGCGGCGGCGAAGGCGCGGCGAAACTCGCCCCTGTCACGGATATGGCCGAGGGAGACGATGGTGTTGGTGATGGTGGTACCGAGGTTGGCCCCCATCACCATGGGGATGGCCATGCTCATGGGCAGGCCGCCCGCCACCAGGCCGACGATCACCGAGGTGACGGTGCTGGAGGATTGCACCAGGGCGGTGGCCAGGATGCCGAGCAGCAGCGCAACGAAGGGGTTGTTGGCGAAGGAGAAGATCTGGGCCGCGCCCTCGGCGCCGCCGGAGAAGCCCTTGAAGCCGTGGGAGACGGCGCCAACGGCGACCAGGATCAGGTAGATCAGCGTGATCACCGCGAGCCAGTTGAACAGGGGGCCGGGACGGCGGATCTGCTGGGGTGCGGAAGATGCGGTGCTGTGCATATGGCCTCTTGGGGTCGTTCTGCGTTGAAAATGGACGGGCGCATTACAGCAGTGCTCTATGACAGAAATATGACAACGTGACACTTTTATGATGCTTTGGTGACAGGGGGCTCGGGATTGGCGGGCCAGATGGGAGTGTAGTGATTAATTCTGATTGTTTTGTTGTTTTAAGTGAATTGGTCTGTCGAATGTAGGGATGCGTTAGAAACTGACGGACGGGGTGCCATCCACTGGTGGATCCTGTGCCGCCACTCAGTCAATGGGAGTAGACTGCCTCGTCATTTAATCAGTAATTGCGAGTCTGTCATGAAACATTGGTCCCTTCTTCTCCTGCCCCTGGCGATGGCCTCTCTCTCCTCTCATGCCGCCGTGCTGCCCTCCGATTGCAGCTCCAAAGACGTGGCGATCGGCTCGGCCGTCAACAGCGCGACCGGGGTCAACAGCCATTGCTCCGCGCAGAGCGCCAAACAGCGTGTGGACAACGCGGTCAACGATCCCGCTGGCTATGCCAAGCGCAAGGCGGCCCAGGCCACCGGCGTGGATGACGCTTACTACAAGGCCAAGAACACCCAGCAGCGGGTCGAGAATGCGGTGGACAATCCCGGTGACTACGCCAAGCGCAAGGCCGCCGAGGCTGCCGGTGTGGGCGAGACCTACAACAAGGCGAAGAACACCCAGCAGCGAGTCGAGAACGTGGTGGACGATCCCGCCAAGGCGGCGGGCCGCGCCGTGCTGCGCAAGACGGCCACCTACTGAGGGGAAACCCGGCAGAAGGCGATGCGTCGTGCAAACAAGAGAGGGGAGCCCGTGGGCTCCCCTCTTTGCATCTTGCGATCGAGATGGCTTACTGGCCGTCGGCCGCTTCCTCGTACTGACGGAAGGGGATGCGGAACACGGCGAGGCGCAGGAAGAGGTAGGTGACCCCGATCCCCGCCCAGATGAGGCCAAGCTCCAGGGAGCTCTGCTCCAGGTTGATCCACAGCGCGCCGATGGTGGCGGCCCCCAGCAGCGGCAGCACCAGGAACAGCAGGTGCTCCTTGAGGCTCTTGTTGCGCTTCTCGCGCACCCAGAACTGGCCGATCACCGAGAGGTTGACGAAGGTGAAGGCCACCAGGGCGCCGAAGTTCACCAGGGCCAGGGCCATGTCCAGATCGAACGACACTGCGGAGAGGGCCAGGGCCCCCACCAGCAGCACGTTGATGGCCGGGGTGCGCCAGGTGGGGTGGATATAGCCGAACACCCGCTCCGGGATCATGCGATCGCGCCCCATCACGTAGAGGATGCGCGACACGCCGGCGTGGGCCGCCATGCCGGAGGCGAGCACGGCCGCGGTGGTGCACACCAGCACCACGCTCTGGAACAGGGTGCCACCTACGTAGAGGGCGATCTCCGGCAGCACGGCGTCCGGCTCCTTGAAGCGGGCCAGATCCGGGAAGAACAGCTGCAGGCTGTAGGAGACGGTGACGAAGATGATGCCGCCGATGAGGGCCGTCAGCACGATGGCACGGGGGATCACCTTGCCGGCATTCGGGGTCTCTTCGGAGAGAGAGCTCAGGCCGTCGAAGCCCAGGAACGAGAAGCAGAGGATGGTGGCGCCGGTGAACAGCGGCAGCATGCTGGCAGACTCCACATGGAACGGACGGCTGCTCATCAGGGTGCCGGCCCCTTCACCGTGACTCAGGCCCCAGGCGATGAGGCCGAGGAAGGTGACGATGATGGCGATCTGGATGAAGACGATGAAGCCGTTGAGGTTCGCCACCAGCTTGATGCCGCGCAGGTTCAGGAAGGTCATCACGGTCACCAGACCGAAGATGAAGATCCAGGGCTCCACGGTGGGGAACATGGCGGTCAGGTAGATCTTGGCCAGCAGGATGTTGATCATCGGCATGAACATGTAGTCCAGTAGGGAAGACCAGCCCACCATGAAGCCCACATAGGGGTGAAACACCTTCTGGGCATAGGTGTAGGCGGAGCCTGCGGACGGGAAGCGGCGCACCAGGTGGCCGTAGCTGAACGCGGTCAGCAGGATGCCGCCGAGCGCCAGCAGGTAGGCGGTGGCCACGCGACCATCCGTGATGTCACCGACGATGGCGAAGGTATCGAATACCGCCATGGGCGTGAGGTAAGCCAGACCCATCACCACGACCTGGAACAGGGTGAGGGTCTTGAGCAGCTTGGCACCGGCCATCACGCTTTCTCCTCTGCACAGGCCCCGTGGGCGAGATGGGACGGGATCAGGGACGCGGAAACGCGTCGCTGGACACAGGGGGCGCCCATCTGTGGCACAGATGCGTGGCGCACGCCGGCGGGGACCGGCAGGAAAGCAGTGAAATGCCCCATGTTTTTCCTCACAACGTCGGGAGATTGCTTGGCAATCTGGGTATCAATTCCGGCACATGGCCGGCCTCTTGGTGAATGGTGGTGTGCCCCAGAAAAGCAAAGAACCGATGTTGTTGAAACATCGGCTCTCAAGGGGCGCCGTATTGTGCCCTCAGGGGGGGGGAGGAGACAAGCGAAAAAGGCCGCCAGCGGGGAATTTGTTCCCCCCGTGAGCGATCACTTCGCCACCGCTGCCGGAAAGTCGATGACAACCTTGTCATCAGGCGGGGCCCTGCTTTGCCGCCATGTGAAACCGGCGCCCTGGGGGCGCCGGTTTCGCTCAGGAGGCGTCCTGCTCGGGGCGGCCGAGGCGGACCCGGAACACGGTGAGGCGCAGCAGCAGGTAGATGGCACCGAGGGCGGCCCAGATCAGCCCCAGCTCGAAGGAGGCGGGCTCCAGGTTGAGCCAGAGCACCCCGATGCAGGCGGCGCCGCACAGGGGCAGGGCGAGGAACAGCAGGTGATCCTTCAGGGTCTTGTTGTGACCCAGCCTGAGATAGAAGTGGGCAATCACCGCCAGGTTGACGAAGGTGAAGGCCACCAGGGCGCCGAAGTTGATGAGCGCCAGCGCCATCTCCAGATCGAAGGCCACCGCCGAGAGGGCCAGCATGCCCACCAGCAGCACGTTGAGAGCCGGGGTCTGCCAGGTGGGGTGGATGTAGCCGAAGACGCGGCTCGGCAGGGCGCGATCCCGGCCCATCACGTAGAGCAGGCGCGATACCCCGGCGTGGGAGGCGAGCCCCGAGGCGAGCACCGCCACCGTGGTGCAGACCAGCACCACCGCCTGGAACAGCTTGCCGCCCACATAGAGGGCGATCTCCGGCAGCACCGCATCCGGCTGCTGGAAGCGGGAAATGTCCGGGAAGAAGAGCTGCAGGAAGTAGGAGACGGAGATGAAGAGCACGCCGCCGATGAGGGCGGTGAGCACGATGGCCCGGGGGATCACCCGATCCGCGTTCGGGGTCTCCTCCGACAGGGTGGTGATGGCGTCAAACCCGAGGAACGACAGGCAGAGGATGGAGGCGCCGGTCAGCAGGGGATTGATGTGCATCTGCTCGGAGAAGAAGGGGCGGCTGCTCGCCACCGTGCCGAGCCCCTCGCCGTGGCTCACGCCCCAGGCGATGAGGCCGATGAAGACGGCGATGATGCTGAACTGCATGATGACGATCAGGCTGTTGAAGTTCGCCACCAGCTTGATGCCCCGCAGGTTCAGGAAGGTCATGACGGCGGCCAGGGCCAGGATGTAGGTCCAGGGGGCCACGCCGGGGAAGAGAGCCTCCATGTAGATCTTGGCCAGCAGCATGTTGATCATGGGCATGAACATGTAGTCGAGCAGGGAGACCCAGCCCACCATGAAACCCACATAGGGGTGGAACACCTTCTGGGCATAGGTGTAGGCGGAGCCTGCCGAGGGGAACTTGCGCACCAGGTGGCCGTAGCTCATGGCGGTGAACAGCATGCCGATGAGGGCGAGCAGGTAGGCGGTCGGCACATGGCCTTCGGTGATTTCGGTGACGATGCCGAAGGTGTCGAACACCGCCATGGGGGTGAGATAGGCCAGCCCCATGATGACCACGTGCCAGAGTTTCAGGCTTTTTTTCAGACCGGCGGGGTGCGGGTGCATCAGGCGATCCCCCGCAGGCAGGCTGACGGGATCAGGCTGACGGTGAGGTCATCCTGCACGGTGGGGGCGCCAGTCCGGGATGCGGACGGATGGCGCAGACCGGCGCGGGCCGGCAGGAAAGCGATGATATGCCCCATGGAGTTCCTCACTAAGAAGCGGGTGTCGTGAGATGGCGTGCCACCTCGTTATCATTTCCGGTCTGTTCCGGCCTCGTTATGGATTTGTTTGGCGCAAAAAAAGAACCGGGCTCCGATGAGCGGACGGTCCTTGAATACGGCGGCGCATTGTGCATTCGTGATGCCCCCTTGACAAGCATATCAAGGGAGCAAAAACGCATTTTTTTGCACGTGGGCGAACGCGGTCTTCCGGATCAGGCCAGGGAGGCGGACAGGGCCTGCTCCAGCAGGTCGAGTCCCTCGTCGACGATGGCTGCCGGGGCGGTCAGGGGAGCGAGGAAACGGATCACGTTGCCACGCACGCCGCAGGCCAGCAGCACCAGCCCCCGCTTGCCCGCCTCGGCCACCAGCCGCTTGGTGAGATCCGGGTCCGGTCTGGCGGCATCTCCCTCCTTCACCAGCTCCATGGCCACCATGGCGCCGGGGCCGCGGATGTTGCCGATGCAGTCAAACCGTGTCGCCAGCTGGTGCAGGCGAGCCTTGATCTGCTCCCCCTGGGCCAGGGCCTTCTGGTTCAGGCGCTCCTCCTCGATCACCTCCAGCACCGCCAGGGCGGCGGCGCAGGCGATGGGGGAGCCGGCGTAGGTGCCCCCCAGGCCACCGGGCTTGGCGGCGTTCATCACCTCGCTCTTGCCCACCACGGCAGAGAGCGGGAAGCCGCCGGCCAGGCTCTTGGCCAGCGTCATGATGTCGGGTTCGACACCGCTGTATTCGGTGGCGAAGGTCTTGCCGGTGCGACAGAAACCGGTCTGGATCTCGTCGCAGATGAGCAGGATGCCGTGCTGGTCGCACACCTGGCGCAGGCGCTGCATGAAGCTGGCGGAGGCGGGGTAGAAGCCCCCTTCCCCCTGCACCGGCTCGATGATGATGGCGGCCACCCGGGTGGGTTCGATGTCGGCGCTGAAGCAGAGGTCCAGCGCGGCCAGGGCATCGTCTTCACTCACTCCCAGGTAGTCGGCGGGGAAGGGGAGGTGATATACCTCCCCCGGGAAGGGGCCGAAGCCGGTCTTGTAGGGCACCACCTTGCCGGTGAGGGCCATGCCCATCATGGTGCGGCCGTGGAAGCCCCCCTTGAAGGCGATGGTGCCGCTGCGACCGGTGTGGGCGCGGGCGATCTTGATGGCGTTCTCCACCGCCTCGGCGCCGGTGGAGAGGAAGAGGGTGCGCTTGGGGGTGGGGCCGGGCACCAGGGCATTCAATTTTTCCGCCAGCTCGATATAGCCGGAGTAGGGGGTGACCTGGAAGCAGGTGTGGCTGAACTTCTCGAGCTGCTCGCGCACCGCCGCCACCACCTTGGGGTGGTTGTGGCCGGTGTTGAGCACGGCGATGCCGGAGGCAAAGTCGATGTAGCGGTTGCCCTCCACGTCCCACAGCTCGGCGTTGTGCGCCCGGTCGATGAAGACCGGCAGCAGGGTGCCGACCCCCTGGACCACGGCCGCTTCGCGGCGGGCCTGCCACTGCTGGTTGTTGCTTGAATGACTCATCTTTCCTCCCTGAGGGGCATGGGCCCCCGCTGTTCCTGTGCCATCTGGCCATATGTGTGCCGCCAACTGCCCTCGGGCAGGGCGGCCTGTTCGCAAAAGGGGGCCCCCGATGTGCCCTCAGGGCCCACAAGGCGCTCGGTCGTGACCGGCGGCCCCCTCTTTCTATCTGTAAAAGCGATGGGCTGTGTCATAACGCATCTGTTTTAACGATGCGATTGCCCCTTCACTCCCCTCAGCGAATGCCGCCAAAGCAGAGGTATTTGGTCTCCAGGTACTCCTCCAGCCCTTCGGCCGCCCCTTCCCGGCCCAGTCCCGACTCCTTGATCCCGCCAAAGGGGGCCAGTTCGGTGGAGATGATCCCCTCGTTGATCCCCACCATGCCGTATTCGAGCCCCTCGGCCACCCGCCACACCCGGGCGATGTCGCGGCCATAGAAGTAGGCGGCCAGGCCATAGGGGGTGTCGTTGGCAAGCGCAATGGCCTCGGCTTCCGTCTCGAAGCGCACCAGAGGGGCGACGGGCCCGAAGATCTCCTCGTCCAGAATGGGGTTGCCCCGGGTGACCCCGGTCAGGATGGTGGGGTGATAGAAGAGGGGACCGGCGGGGTGGGCGTCGCCCCCCACCAGCACCCGGGCACCGGCGGCGACCGATTGCTGCACCAGCTCGGCCACCTTGCTGGCGGCGGCCGGGTTGATGAGGGGCCCGATCTGGACGCCCTCGCCCATGCCGTCCCCGACCTTGAAGGCTTTGACCGCGGCGGCGAGCTTCTCGGCGAAGGCGTCATAGACGCTGGCCTGCACCAGGATGCGGTTGGCGCAGACGCAGGTCTGGCCGGCGTTGCGGTATTTGGACGCCAGGGCCCCGGCCACGGCGGCGTCGAGGTCGGCGTCGTCAAAGACGATGAAGGGGGCGTTGCCGCCAAGCTCCAGGGAGAGGCGCTTCATGGTGTCGGCGCACTGGCGCATCAGCAGTTTGCCGATGCGGGTGGAGCCGGTGAAGGAGAACTTGCGCACCACGGGGTTGCTGCACAGCTCGTTGCCCACCGCGCTCGCCTGATGGGAGGTGACGATGTTGATGACCCCGGCGGGAATGCCCGCCTGCTCCGCCAGTACCGCCAGCGCCAGGGCGCAGAGGGGCGTTTCGGCGGCGGGCTTGATGACGATGGTACAACCGGCGGCCAGCGCCGGACCCGCCTTGCGGGTGATCATGGCGATGGGGAAGTTCCAGGGGGTGATGGCGGCCACGACCCCCACCGGCTGCTTGATGGTGGCCAGGCGCCGATCGGCGGAGAAGCCGGGGATGGTGCGGCCATAGGCACGCTTGCCCTCTTCAGCGAACCACTGGATGAAGCTGGCGCCGTAGGCCACCTCTCCTTTGGCTTCCGCCAGCGGCTTGCCCTGCTCGCAGGTCATGATACGGGCGAGCTCCTCCTGGTTGGCCATGATGCGCTCGAACCAGGCGTAGAGTTTGCTGCTGCGCTCCTTGGCGGTGAGGGCCGCCCAGGCGGGTTGCGCCGCGTGGGCGGCCGCGATGGCGAGGCGGGTGTCCTCCCCGTCCATGTCGGGCACCTGGGTGATGACCTGGCCGGTGGCCGGGTTCAGGACCTCGAACCGGCGCCCGCCCAGGGACTCGCACCAGCGGCCGTCGACATAGGCCAGGGATTTGATCAGGGAGAGAGCAGGTTGTGATGCTGACATAAGTAAGGGGCCTCGATAGTGGGTCTGGGTGGCGCGTTTATGTGGGCACCGCCGTATAGAATAATAAGCACGTAACGACCATAAAATGAGCCGAAATGTTTTTCAAGTGTTAAATATATTTGAGTGAACTGGGCGTCACATGCTAGAAATGGGGCTGTTAGCGCGATTTTAGCGGTTTTCATTGCGCAGGGTGTGCAAAATAATGAACGCTCTGGGTTGTGCAGGATAGTGAACGGGGCTGACGTTCCTGACGCACTATATTGACCAGTCGGCCCCAGGTATTCGAATGACCATGGAAAGAGGTGGGCGATGGAGCAATCCCGTGGCGAGGTCCGGTGGCGGACCATGACGGACAACCCCCTGGCGGAGCACGAGAGAAACATGGGGGAGCGGCTTGCCCGGATCCGCAGGGAGCTCGGGCTCTCCCAGCGCCGGGTGGCGGAGCTGAGCGGCCTGACCCACGGCGCCATCTGCATGATAGAGCAGAACAAGGTGAGCCCCTCGGTGGCCTCCCTGCAAAAGCTGCTGAGCGTCTACGAGCTGCCGTTGTCGCGCTTCTTCGCCGAAGAGGAGGTGGCGAGCACGCCCAGCGTGGTGATCAAGGCGGAGCAGCTCATCGAGCTCGGCAGCCAGGGGGTCTCCATGAAGCTGGTACACAACGGCAACAATCGGCGCCAGCTCGGCTTCATGCTGGAGACCTATGCCCCCGGCACCGACACCGGCGGCGTGGTGAAGCATCAGGGGGAAGAGGTGGGCACCGTGCTGGAAGGGTCGGTGTTGCTGACCCTGGCCGGCCAGACCTATGAACTGTGCGCCGGGGACAGCTATGTCATCGACACCGGCGAGCCCCACAGTTTCAGCAATCCCTCGGGGCAGGTCTGCCGCATCGTCAGCGCCCACACCCCGGCCAGCTTTTAATGTGAACAACCCGTTGTGTTGGAAACGAACCGGTAAGGAAACAGGGATCATGACCGAACATGTAAAGAGTTACTACGCAGCCAGTGCCAACAAACACGCGCCCTATCCCACGCTCACCGAGCAGCTGGAGTGCGACGTCTGCGTCATAGGCGCAGGCTACACCGGCCTCTCCAGTGCGCTGCATCTGGTGGAGAAGGGGTACAAGGTGGTGGTGCTGGAGGCGGCCAGGGTCGGCTTTGGCGCCAGCGGCCGCAACGGCGGCCAGATCGTCAACTCCTACAGCCGCGACATCGACACCATCGAAGCGAACTGCCCGCCGGATCAGGCCAGGCTGCTCGGCTCCATGTTGTTTGAGGGGGGCCAGATCATCCGCGAGCGGATCAAACGCTACAACATCCAGTGCGATCTGCAGGAGGGCGGGGTCTTTGCCGCCGAGACCGAGAAGCAGCTTCACGAACTCAAGGCGCAGAAGGCGCGCTGGGAGAAGTGGGGCAACGACCAGCTGGAGCTGCTCGATGCCGACGGGGTGCGCGAGGTGGTCGCGAGCGATCGTTACGTCGGCGCCCTGCTGGACAAGAGCGGCGGCCATATCCATCCCCTCAACCTGGCGCTGGGGGAGGCGGAAGCCATCCGCATGCAGGGGGGGCTTATCTTCGAGCAGTCCGCCGTCACCAGCATCACTCCGGGTCAGCCCGCCCTGGTCAAGACCGCCAAGGGGGCAGTGAAGGCGCGCTTCGTGGTGGTGGCCGGCAACGCCTATCTCGGCAACCTGGTGCCCGAGCTCGCCGGCAAGAGTATGCCCTGCGGCACCCAGGTGATCGCCACCGAGGTGCTGGGGGAGGAGCGGGCCCGCTCACTGCTGCCGCAAAACTACTGCCTGGAGGATTGCAACTACCTGCTCGACTACTACCGCACCTCCGGCGATCACCGGCTCATCTATGGCGGCGGCGTGGTCTACGGGGCGCGAGATCCGGCGGACATCGAGCGGCTGATCATCCCCAAGATGCGCAAGACCTTCCCCCAGCTCAAAGACGTCAAGGTGGAGTACACCTGGACCGGCAACTTCCTGCTCACCCTGTCGCGCCTGCCGCAGTTTGGCCGCATCGGTCACAACATCTACTACATGCAGGGCTACAGCGGCCACGGCGTCACCTGTACCCATCTGGCGGGCAAGCTGCTCTCCGAGGTGCTGAGCGGTCAGGCGGAACGCTTCGATGCGTTCGCCAGGCTGCCGCACTACCCCTTCCCGGGGGGCCGCCTGCTGCGCATCCCCTTCACCGCCGCCGGCGCCGCCTGGTACACCCTGCGCGATCGCCTGGGGGTGTGATGACAAGGTGGCCCGCCAGGCTGGCTGGTGGCAACAAGCAGAGGGAGGCGTTATGCCTCCCTCGTTTTTTTGTCGTCAACCTGCCGGGGTCCTGACGGGGCTAGAAGCGGTAGGGGAAGCGGATCCCGATGGTGTAGTCCGGTGCATCCGTGGTGAGCCCGGCAGACCAGTTGACCGCCATGGAGAGGTTGTCGGTGATGGCCCAGGTCGACCCCATGCCAAAGCTGGCGGCGTTGGCATCGGAGCCGGTGACCTTCTCCATGGCAAAGCCTTCGGACCCCTGCTCGGACTCCATGGTGACGCGCTGGTTGATGTTGAAGGAGAGGCTGAAGCGTTCGTTGAGGGCGAATGCGACCCCCAGGCCATATTCATACCAGTCCCCCAGCTGGATGCTGCCGGGCTGGTTGCCGGGCTGGTAGGAGATATCGTCAAAGTCCTGCTTGAGGCTGTGACCATAGTTGAGGCTGGCAAACAGGATGGCGGGATCCATGGTCTTGACCAGGGAGAAGCCGGTGGAGAGCTGCCAGAGCCCGTTGCCGGTGGCGAGCTCCTTGGGGGTCACCAGGTTGCCCGATTCCGAGGTGTTGATCTCGATGCCGTAAGGATCCTTGCCGGTCGGCGCCTTGGCCCGGAAGTTCCACACCAGATCCGGCCAATCCTCGCTCTCTGCCATGACCCTGTAGTAGATGGCGAGGCTGAGATCCCCCAGACCGCCATCGCTGACGCTCTGCTCCTCGAAGTCGCGGCTGGAGTTCTCCTTGCCGGTGCTCTGGTAGTTGGTGTTGCGGAACATGTAGGGGAGGGCCAGCTCCAGTTGCCAGCGATCGTTGAGGGTGTAGCGGGTGATGACATCCGCCGTCCACTGATCGGAGCGCACCCGATCCAGGTTGATTTCGCCAAGGAAGATGGCGTCCAGGGCGAGGAAGCCGCGCAGGGCGAGATCCTTGCGGTTGTAGTGCTGGTAGGAGAGGCCCACATCGACGGTCAGGGCGCGGTCGAACACATTGTGCTGTTCGATCATCAGGTCTTCGGTACTGCGGCCGACTTCCGGCGTGCGCCGTGAGGCGTCCTGCTGGGTGGAGGCGACGGCGGCCCCGGCTCCGACCCCGGCGGTTGCCGTCGTGGCACCGGCGGCCTTGACGGCCTCCAGGCGGGCCTGGAGCTGATGAAGGGCCTGATTTTGCTGGATCAGTTGCTGGCGCAGGAGATCCAGCTGTTGTTGCAGGGCCTCCTCCTCGGCCGTGGCCCCCCAGCAGGCGAAGGGGGCGAGGGCAATCAACAGCATGCGAGACTGTTTCATCGGGATACGTCCTTGTTGTTTATCATCCTTTCTGATGGTTCAGCCCCCGGGCTCACCGGTGCTCAGCGCGAAAACCAGATGCGGGTCTGATTGAGCGTCTGCAAACCGTCCCCTCTGACCTTGTTGAACTGCAGCAGCCCCCGGCTGAAATCGGTACCGCGCAGGCTCTGCTCCAGCAGGACCCGGCCGTCGGAAGAGTGTAGTTGCAAGCCGGCATAATTCCCCGAGACCCGATAGGTGGCGGTGCCCAGATCGCCCTGGTGCTCGTAGCTGCCCGCCTGAACCAGGTGTCCCGTCATGGTGGGGGTGGTCAGTTCAATACCGGTCTGGTTGACCGAGCTGTTGCCGCTCCCCTCCAGTTGAACGACCTGCACCAGCCCGGCCCCCTGCACCTGGGCCTCCTTGGCGGGCGTGGCCGCGGGCTTGACCTCATCCTTGACGCGCACATCCAGCTTGGGTTTGTTTTGCACAATGCTCAGCGCCAGGTTCATGGCCGCCGTCTGCTGGGCCTGGGCCGTGGTCAGTGACGAGATGAACTCGATGCCGAAGTAGCTGATGCCATGGCTGCTGACATAGCGGCCGCGCAGGTGGGCCAGCTCCCCGTCCGCCAGTTCGGGCGCAAAGTGGTCTGACAGATGGGCCAGCGGGTCCGGTGCTGCCAGCAGCGGAGAGGCGATGCCACCCAGGCTGCAGAGGAGGCATAGGGCGGGTCGGGTATTCATGATGACCTCACATTAGCTCTTTGTGCTGAAAACCGAATTCCAGCAGGGATGTTTCATTGACCGGGGCGAAGAGCCCATCCTTGCCTCTGACAGAGAGCGGGGGAGAGGGGTTGGCAAGGGGGGCATCGGGACGATAGCCCGCGCCGATGACGGCGAGGAGGATGCCGTTCCAGCTCTCCTTGAACTCCTTGAACGTGATCACCCGGTTGCCGAGGGCCGGGTCTGCCAGATAGACGCGATCGTGGCGATCGATGGCCCGCAGCACGGCAAAGTGCTGATAGCCGCGAATGTTGAGCAGGACGATGGTGGGCACCCTCACCTGGCGCAGTTTTTCATCGCCCAGTCGATACCCTCTGACCCGCATGCCGAGCATTTGCAGGTACTGCTTCATGTCGAGCATGGAGAAGCCGTAGTGCTTGACCTGCTCCGGGTCTGCCATGGCAAGCATGCCATCCATGACCCAGCGTTCATTGGTTGCATGGCCGTAGGCGTAGCGCAAGATGGTGGCGACGGCGGCGGCCCCGCAGCTGAAATCCGTATGTTGGCGCTCGATGTTGGCGTACCGACGCTCCAGAATGCTCTGCACCGGTTTGTTGAGATCCCCCAGCGCCGGAAGATGCTCTCCCAGTGGCACCGAGCCTGCCCAGACGGCAGGACAGCACAGCAACAGCAACAGCCAGCGCATTCAGACCTCCAGTGTCAGGGAAAAAGGGGGCACTGGGCCCCCTCGCATCGACTTACTTGGCAAACCCTGCGGCCAGCGAGAGATTGTTCGCTTGCAGGTTGTTGGTCCCCGAGGAGACGTTCACCCCGATGTTGCCCACGGCACCGTTGAAGGCGCCGCCATCGATGGTTGCCCGGTTGAAGGTTTCGCGGCTGGTGTAGGTGTTGACCACGGGAATATACCCGACGGCGTACCCACTGAGCTTGATGTCACCCTCTTCCTTGAACTCGAACTTGCCATCATCTTTCGGGTTGTTGTTGCCGTACCTGTCGTTGTCATTGTCGTGGTCATGTCCTTTCTTGACATCATGACCGGTACCGCCCCCCTCGTAATCGCCCCAAGCCTTGAGACCGAGGAACACACCCGCCTTGTCAACCGTCTTGGTTGCACTCAGGCTTTGGTTTTCGGTCATGTTCTTGGAGACGCTCTGGCTGTTGGCCACGGTGGCCACGGCCATGTTGCCGGTGGACACGGAGGCAGCCATGTTGTTGGCCTGGACGTTACCCGAGCCCGAGGTCACGTTGACCCCGATGTTGCCTGCGGCATCCTTGAAGGCCCCATCGCCCACACCGGCCTTGTTCTGATGGCCGTGATTGGTCGTCCAGTTGTTGCTGGCGCTCTGGGTGGAGAAGACCTCGGCATCCGACGATCCGCCAGGGGCGCCATGTTGTTGTTGACCACGACCCATGATGAACTCGGCATCGACCTCGTCATAGGCGGCCAGGGAAGCGCTGTTGCCCTGTACGTTGGAGTCACCGGCTGCGACGTTGGCGCCGATGTTACCGGATGCACCCTTGAACGAGCCGTCGATCTTGCTCGTGTTCTCCGTTCTTGTATTGGCGGTGCCTATCATGGAACTGGACTGCTGGTTGTCCACGACGGCCATGCCGAGTTTGTTGACGTTGATGTAGCCGCCGACATTGACCCTGCCTTCGTATTCCACATCGACCTCTGCCTTGACCTTCTTGGTCAAGGTTGCCCCTGTCTCATCTCTGTCACCGCGGTAATCGGCGGATGCAGTGCCCGACATGGCCATGATGACCGCGGCGGCTAATGAGCTATAAATAAGTCCACGCATAATGAGTCTCTCCATTGAACTTTCAGCGGAAGATATGCCCATCGGCTGATACCCCCGGGCCTGGCTTCCTATCCCTGCGGCATCATGGGGATGCCGTTACTGCGCCAGCCAGGGGCAGGGAAACCATGTTGACTGACTGGTTTCCCTGTCCCGTGACCTGGTTCACCTGAATGACCCCCTTGCTGCCCGTGAGGGCGGTGTCATCCAGATAGATGCTGGTAGTGGTGTTGGCGGGGGGCTTTCCCCCTGGGGTCTTCGCGACGCTGGAGCTGAGATTGATGTCGGTTACGACACCCAGGCCGCTGTCATCGAGGGACAGGGCGAAGGCGTTCAGTTGCTGGTTGCCCTCACCCGCCCCCTGATTGATGCCGACCAGTCCCCGGTTCTGGCTCAGGGCCGAGCCCAGGATGGCGACGCTCTGGCTGCCGTTCAGATTGGTGGTGGATTGATTCAGCTGACCAAATTGAATGACGGCCGGACCCGAAATGGCGATGGCGGCAAGATTGCCTTGTTGGTTGTTATTGCCGGCAACCATATTGACGCCCATGGAACCACGAATATTGCTCAATGCCTGAGCACCGAGATCGACCCGGTTTTGTGCCATTGAGGGGGTGGCAAATGCCAGAAAAGGAAATGCTGCCAATGCAATATATATTTTCATGTTCTGTCTCCATCTGCCAGGAGGGCTTATTGGAGAGAGCAACGACCATGCCAATTTACAACCATATGATTTTTAGTTGTTTTTTATTTGATATAATTGTTTTTACGTCTCAATGTTGAGAGCGACATATTATGTCGTGAAGTAAGCGCTTATTTATCAATGGATTTATTTTTTCTCACGGATAATTTGGCTGTCTCAATATTGTGGTGCCATCAATCTAAAGGCGGGATGGTTTATAGTTATCATCGTCTGGCCATATTAAATGGCGCCATTTGATGATAAAGGGAGTTATCTGGACAAGTCGTCAGACTCCTTCGTGCAGTGGCGATAACAAGGAGTTGTCCCTATGACAGAAACGGCATTGTTGCTCATCAATTCATGTGCCGTACTGGAAAGCCTGCTGGAACAAGGCGAGTGGCAGGTGGAGCAGGCAAGCTCCCTGGTGGTGGCAGAGAAAAAACTGCAGGAAAAGGACTATCCCCTGGTGCTGGTGGTGATCGAGCATCAGCAGCACGAAGCCCTCTACAACCTGATAGCGCAGCACTCCGGCGCCTTGTGGATCGGCCTCATCCAGCGGGACTGTCTCGCCAGCGAAGCCCTTCGCAATTTGCTGGCAGCCTGTTTTCATGATTTTCACACCTTTCCCCTGGACAGAGACAGGCTCTCCCACAGCCTGGGACATGCCCTGGGGATGGCGCGCCTCATCCGGCGACACCGCCCCCGACTGCAACCCCAGCTTCGTTTCATCCAGGGGGAGAGCGCCCCCATCCGCCAGTTGCGCGACCAGATCGTGCGGTTGCAGCATTGCCGCCTGCCCGTACTGGTGACGGGACCGAGCGGTACGGGCAAGGAGCTGGTGGCCCGGGAGCTGCACTACAGCACGTTCGGGGAGGAGAGCCCTTTCGTGGCGGTCAATTGCGGGGCCATGCCCCATCAGCTCATCCAGTCCGAGCTGTTCGGCCACGTCAAGGGGGCCTTCACCGGGGCACAGCACCACAAGATAGGCAAGATAGAGGCCGCCGATGGCGGCACCCTGTTTCTCGACGAGATAGGGGAGTTGCCACTGGAGGATCAGGCAACCCTGCTGCGCTTCTTGCAGGAGCAGTGCATAGAGGCGGTGGGCAGCCACCTGACGCGTCGTGTGGATGTGCGGATCATCGCGGCCACCAATATCGATGTGGAGCAGGCGGTGGCCAGCGGCGGATTTCGCATGGATCTCTACTACCGGCTCAACGTGGTGCGCCTGCGCACCCCGGCCTTGTGCGAGCGGGCGGAAGACATCCAGCTCCTTGCCGATGACATTCTGGCGGAAGTGCGGGGCGGGCGGGTGCTCAGCTTCACCCGCAAGGCGCGCCAGGCCATGCAGTCCTATGGCTGGCCGGGGAATGTGAGGGAGCTGCGCAACCGGGTTCAGCGGGCGGTGGTCATGTGCAGCGGCCCCTTCATCGAAGCCGATGACATGGAGCTGACCAACATGGACAGCCTGCTGCTCGACGGCTCGCTCAAGGCGGTGCGCGAAGCGGCGGAGCGTCAGGCCTTGCAACGGACGCTGGCCCGCTTCCCCGATCAGCTCGAGGAGGTGGCCCGCACGCTCGACATCTCCCGGGCCACCCTCTATCGCCTGCTGGACAAGCACGATCTGCTGTGAGGGGACGGCAGTATCGCCCCGTCATGCAAAAAGCCCGGGCAGCAGGCCCGGGCTTCTTGTCTGGCCCCGTCGTGGGGACTCGTTACTTCCGATGAGCTTCAGGCCATCTCCATGGCGAGGTGACAGAGTCGCCGCGCAGCCTCCTCCTCGCTCTTGACCACCTGATGCACGCCGCGCACGCGCAGATGATGCACCTCCTCGTGCTGGTGGGCACAGGCGGCGATGCGCATCAGGGCGCCGTATTCCTGCGCCCTGATGGCTATCTCACCGGCCAGCAGGCTGTCATCCAGGGTGATCAGCAGCCAGCTGGCGTTGGGCAGCGCCGCCGTCAGCAGATCCTGCTGGATGGGATGGCCCGCCAGACAGGTGATCCCCATGGCGCGCCAGGGGGCCAGCAGTCGCTCGTCGGTGTCGATCACCACCATCTCCCTGCCTTGTTCATGCAACTGCCGAATGAGGTGCTGGCCTATCTCGTCGGCGCCCACTACCACCACATGGCCCTGCAAGGGGCAGAGGTGAGGTGACCCATCGGTGCGTGGTTCGGGATGGCGCCTCAGCCAGCGCTCCACCTGGTTGAAGACCAGCGGATTGAGCACGATGGAGAAACAGGCGCCGACCAGCACCAGATCCCGGGCGACCCCGGGGACCAGCTCGAGCATGACCCCGAGACCCATCAGGATGAAGGAGAACTCCCCCACCTGGGCCAGGCTGGCGGAGATGGTCAGCGCCGTGCGCTGGCTGTGGCCAAAGAGCCGCACGATGGCGAAGGCGGCCACCGATTTGCCGATCACGATGACGAACAGGGTGGCCAGCACGGCCAGGGGCTCGCGCAGCAGGATGACGGGGTCGAACAGCATGCCCACGGAGACGAAGAAGAGCACGGCAAAGGCGTCCTGCAGGGGCAGGGTGTCGTTGGCCGCCTTGTGGCTCAGATGGGAGCTGTTCATCACGACGCCGGCGAAGAAGGCGCCGAGGGCAAAGGAGACGCCAAACAGCTTGACGGCGCCAAAAGCGATGCCCAGGGAACAGGAGAGGACGGCCAGGGTGAACAGCTCGCGGGAGCCGGTGGCGGCGGTGCGGGCTAGCAGCCAGGGGATGAGGCGTCGCCCGCCGATGACCATCAGGGCGATGAAGGCAGCCACCTTGGCCAGGGTCAGGCCGATATCCGCCATCACCTGGGCCGGGGTCAGTGCCTCGCCCCCTTGCTGCAGGTTGGCGAGGATGGGGAGCAGTACCAGGGCCAGCACCATCACCAGATCCTCCACGATGAGCCAGCCGATGGCGATGCGTCCCTCGTTGGTGTCGAGCTGGCCGCGGCTCTCCAGGGCGCGCAGCAGCACCACGGTACTGGCGGTGGAGAGGGCCAGGCCAAACACCAGGCCGGCGGTCACGGTCCAGTCGAGCAGTTGGGAGAGGCCAAGGCCGAGCAGGGTCGCAAGGGTTATCTGGACGATGGCTCCCGGGATGGCGATGTGTTTCACCGACAGCAGGTCTTTCACGGAAAAGTGCAGGCCGACACCAAACATCAGCAGGATAACGCCGATTTCGGCCAGCTCGGGGGCGAGCCGCAGGTCGGCGACATAGCCCGGCGTAAAGGGGCCGCATACCACGCCGGCCGCGAGGTAGCCCACCATGGGGGAGATGCGCAGGCGGCTTGCCAGCATGCCGAAGAGGTAGGCCAGCACAAGGCCGCCTACCAGGGTGGTGATAAGGGGGAGTGAGTGGTCCATGTCGTCACCTCGCTAATGGCAGTCAGGGGCTACCAGATCACCCGAAGGTGAAGAGGGCAGCTGTCAATGAGCAGGGGGCGAAAGAGACAGAAGTTGGCCGTATCAAGGGAAATCTTGAGGGCAACAGATGCCGTTTCTATTGAAAAGTAATGCATTTATATGCCATGAGCAACACTGTTCCAGTTTTTGCGTTGGTTTTGATGAAAAGCATCTTTAATGCATTGCGATTGGGTGAAAATAGTGTGCAGTTAAAGAAAAATTGGCAGGAATAATCAATCGATGATGATATTGGGAGGCAAGGGAGAACACCTATGAGCACACGGCATGGAGGAGGCTGGCCTCCTCCATGGTGAACGAGGGTGCTGAAGGGGCATCACTCTCCCCTGGCGACCCCCTCACGTCTGGGGTCTGCGGCCCCCAGCCAGCCGCCGGCATGGCGCTGGACGCCCTGCAGCCCGGAGGTCTGCTCGTTAAGCAGGACCTCGTGCCCTCTGGCCTTGAGCCCCTGAACCACGGCGTCGGGCGTGCGCCCCTGCTCCAGCTCGGTGGGGCCGTTGCGACTGCCGAAATTGGGCAGGTTGATGGCCTGCTGCAGGTCGAGCCCCCAATCCTGGGTGCCGAGCAGCGCCTTGCCCACGTAGTTGATGATGGCCGAGCCTCCCGGGGAGCCCAGGCTCATCTCGAGCTCGCCGCTTGCCTTGTCAAACACCAGCAGGGGCGACATGGAGGAGCGGGGGCGCTTGCCGGGCTCCACCCGGTTTGCCACCGGCAGGCCGGCGGCGTCCACCGAGGTGAAGGAGAAGTCGGTGAGCTGGTTGTTCAGCAGGTAGCCGTTGACCATCAGCCGCGAGCCGAAGCCATCCTCGATGGAGCTGGTCATGGCCACCGCCATGCCGCTCTTGTCCACGATGGAGATGTGGCTGGTGGAGGGCAGCTCCGGGGTGGCGTCCCGGCCCCTGGCCAGTGCCCGGGGCGGGTTGCCGGGCTGGGCGACGCCCATGGAGCGGTTGCCGATAAGGTGCCCCCGCTGCGCCAGATAGCCCTTGTCCAGCAGACCTGTCACCGGCACGTCGACGACGTCGCCGTCGGCCACATACTGGTTGCGATCGGCGAAGGCGAGGCGTGCAGCCTCGCTGTAGAGGTGAATGGCCTCGCTGGAGGCGGCCAGTTGACCCTGCTCCCCCTGTACCGGTTTGAGGGCGGCCATGTCCCGGCTCTCCAGCATGCCGAAAATCTGGCCAAGGGCGATGGTGCCGGAGGAGGGGGTCGGGAAGCCGCAGATCTCGCTCTGGCGATAGTCAAAGCAGAGCCCGTCCCGCAGCTTGGCCCGGTAGCTGGCGAGATCGGCGGCGCTCAGCACCCCGGGGTTGGTCGGGTGGGCGTGCACCTTGGCCACCATGGCCTCGGCCAGCGGGCCGCGATAGAAGGCGTCGGGGCCGTCGCTTGCCAGGGTACGCAGCACCCTGGCCAGGGCCGGGTTGGTGAGCCGGGTACCTGCCGTCTTGGGAGTACCGTCCGCCTGATAGAAGTAGGCACGGGCGTCCGGATCCCCGGCCAGATAGGGATCTTTTGCCAGCAGGGTGGCGAGGCGGGGGCTTATCACGAACCCTTGCTCCGCGAGGGTGATGGCGGGTTCGAACAGCGTGGCCCAGGGCAGCTTGCCATAGCGCTCGTGCGCCAGGGCCAGGGCACGCACCGTGCCGGGGGCGCCGACGGAGCGCCCGCCCACCACCCCCTCATAGAAGGCCATGGGTTTGCCCTCCTTCATGAAGAGCTGATCGGTGGCAGCGGCGGGGGCCGTCTCCCGGCCATCCACCGCCGCCACCTGCTTGCCGTCCCACACCAGCATGAGGGAGCCGCCGCCGATACCCGAGGATTGGGGCTCCACCAGGGTCAGCACCAGCTGGACGGCGATGGCTGCATCGACGGCGCTGCCCCCCGCCTTGATGATCTGGTAGCCCGCATCCACCGCCAGCGGGTTGGCCGCCGCCACCATGAAGTCACGGCCCTGCCAGCCCGGTTTGTCAATCCAGCCGCTGGCCGCCTCCGGGGCGATCAGGGTCTGGGGAGGAGGGACATAGTGAAAGCCATCCTGGGAGGCGCAGCCGCCAAGCAGGCCGAGGGCGACCAGCAGGCCGAGGGGTTTGAGGGACATGACAGGCTCCTTGTCGGTTTCTTGTTCACCTGCCGAAATGTGTCACACTTGGAGCTTGATTAAAAGTTTGTCTTAATACTCATATGGTTACAAAACTATCAAGGAGGCGCTCATGACACACCTGGGGACGCTGGCGAAACCTTGCATGGCGGGGCTGCTCTGCCTGTTGCTGACGGCCTGCGGGGAGCCGACCTTCAGACCGCTGGCCCAGGGGGAGACCCTGCTCGCCTTCGGGGACAGTCTGACCGAGGGGCGCGGGGTGAGCCCGTCCCAAAGCTACCCCAGCGTGCTGGCGAACCTGAGCGGCCATCCCGTGGTCAATGGCGGGGTGTCCGGAGAGCTGAGCCAGGCCGGCAGGGCCCGCCTGCCCGGGTTGCTGGCCCGGCACAGACCCGCTCTGGTCATCCTGCTGGAGGGGGGCAACGACATCCTGCGTGGCAGCGGGGAGGCGGCCCTCAAGGCCAATCTCGCTGCCATGATAGAGGCGGTGCAGGGGAGCGGGGCCCAGATCCTGCTTGTCGGGGTGCCCCGAAAATCCCTGTTTGCCGATGGCGCCCCCCTCTACGGGGAGCTGGCAGAGCAGTACGGGCTGGTGCTGGACAACGACTGCATCGGTGAGTTGCTGCGAGACCCGGCCCTGAAGTCCGATGCGGTGCATTTCAATGCCGAGGGTTACCGCACCCTGGCGCAGCGACTTCATCGACTGTTGCAGGAAAGGGGAGCACTCTAGCGAGATGTCATGCTGCCGGGGCAGTGCGCCATGCTGCTGCAACCTATGGGGTCAGGAGATTGCGCGGCGGCGCTACCCCGGAGGGGACCAGCCCGCGGCGACGGTGCCGATGGAGATGAAAAAACCGCCGTGAAGGCGGTTTTTTGCAATCAGGCTGAGCCAATTTGCTTAGATGGACTGCTCTTCACCGCCCAGGGCGGCAAACAGGGCCGGGATGAACTGGGAGAGCTCGGCGGTGACCAGGGCGAAGTCGGCGTCCAGGCGGGCGGCGGGATCTTCACTGGTGACGTCGTCGTTCTGCTCGCGCAGCTCTTCGCTGAACTTGAGGCGCTTGATGGAGAGATCGTCCCCCAGCACGAAGCTCAGGGTTTCGCCCCAGTTGAGGGCCAGCTTGGTCACCAGCTTGTCGTTGGCCAGGTGGTTCTTGATCTCCTCGCTCATCAGATCCTGCTGCTTGCAGCGGATGATGCCGCCGTGCTCCATGGCGCTGCGCAGCTCGGCTTCGTCCTCCAGGGTGAAGGCGGCGGGCAGGTTGCCCTCGTTGAGCCACTCGGTCATGGTGATCTCGGGCGGGTTCTTGAGGGCCACCGGCACCACCGGCAGGGAGCCGATGGATTTGCGCAGGAGCGCCAGCAGATCGTCCGCTTTCTTGGCGGAGCCTGCATCCACCACCATCAGGTTGTCGGCAGGGTTTATCCAGGCGAAGGTCTGGCTGGTGCGGCTGAAGGCGCGGGGCAGCAGGGTGTGCATGATCTCCTCTTTCAGCGCCTCCTTCTCTTTCTTCTTGAGGGCGCGACCCTGCTCGAATTCAATGGCCTCTACCTTCTCCGCCAGCATCTCCTTGACCACGGTGCCGGGCAGCATCTTCTCTTCCTTGCGAGCGCACAGCAGGATGTGGCCAGAGGCGGCGTGGGTCAGGGTGGAGCCGAATTTGCCAAGGGGCTTGACCCACCCGAACCGGGAGATGTCCTGACTGCCGCAGGGGGTGAAGGCGCAGGCTTCCAGCTGGGTTTCCAGCTGCTCAACGGTCAGGTCGAAGGGGCGGGTAAAGCGGTAAATCTGCAGGTTTTTAAACCACATGGCGTCCTCGGTCTCTAGATTGTCCGGCGGGCATTGTACTAGAGAGGCGCTTTGTGATCAGCCAATCATTCTCGCTAAATAAAGGGCGATCGACCTCACAGGGCCCCATCTTGATCCCCCGGGAGCGGGCCCAACTCCCCTAGACTGCGAGTGTTCACATTGCAGACAAGGAGGCGACCATGTTGAGACAGAGTCGGCCGGAAGACATGGAAGAGATCGTCGAAATCTGGCTCCTGGCCTCCCTGCAGGCCCACGATTTCGTCGATGCCTCCTGCTGGTGGCAGGCTCAGGAGGAGCTGCGTACCCGCTACCTCGATCACGCCCGCATCTGGGTGTTCGAGGAGCGAGGGGACCTGCTCGGCTTCATGGCGCTGGTGGATGATTACCTGGCTGCACTCTTCGTGCGCCCCGATAGGCAGGGGCGGGGGGTGGGGCACGCCCTGTTGCAGGAAGCCAGATCCAGATGTGCCGAGCTGTATACACGGGTTTTCGTGGAGAACGAGCCGGCGGTGCGTTTCTACCGCCGCCACGGCTTTGAAATCGGGGGGGAGGTGCCCGATCCCCTCACCGGCCATCTTCAGTACCAGATGCATTACCAAGCCGTCTGAATCTGACGTCTGGGGCTGCCACGGTTGAAAACGGGGGGCACCATCCTCATCTTGTCTCCATCCCGGGGCGCCCTCGCCCCCGCTCTCTTCTCCTTATCGAGCCGTTTTCCATGAAGATCCTGCACACCGCCGACTGGCACCTCGGTCATCAGCTTCACGGCCACGACCGCCGCTTCGAACACGACGCCTTCCTCGACTGGCTGGCCGACACCATCAAGACCCGCGACATCGACGCCCTGCTGGTGGCGGGCGATCTGTTCGACACCGCCAACCCTCCCGCCAGTGCCTGGCAGCAGCTCTACCGCTTCCTGGCACGGCTGCGGGCCGAGCACCCGGCACTGGAGATGGTGCTCATCGGCGGCAACCACGACTCCCCCTCCAAGCTGGATGCCCCCCATGAGCTGCTGCGCGCCTTCGACCTGCATCTGGTGGGCAGCATCAGTCGGGACGACGAGGGGCACCTCGAGACCGAGCGCCTGCTGGTGCCGCTGCGAGGCAAAAACGGCGAGGTGGCCGCCTGGTGCGCCGCCGTGCCGTTTCTGCGCAGCAGCGATCTGCGCCCCGACGGGCTCAGCGAGGGGCAGGACAGACTCATCGAAGGGGTGCGCCAGGTCTATAAAGCGGTGCTGAGCGAGGGGCGGGCGCGCTGCAATCCGGATCAGGCCCTCATCGCCATGGGCCACGCCTATCTGGCGGCGGGCCAGCTCTCCGAGCTCTCCGAGCGGCGAGTGCTCGGCGGCAACCAGCATGCCCTGCCTGCCGAACTGTTTGCCGCTGCCGACTACACGGCGCTGGGTCACCTGCACCTGGCCCAGAGCCCGGCCGAGGGGGTGCACTACAGCGGCTCGCCGCTGCCGCTCTCGCTGGCCGAGGCGAATTACAACCATCAGGTGCTGGAGGTGACGTTTGAGAGGGGCAAACTGGCCCGCCTTGAGCGGATCCCGGTGCCCCGCGCGGTGAAGATGATCCGCCTGCCCCAGAGCGGCCTCGACGAGGCGCTCAAAGCCATCGAGGCGCTGGCGCTGCACCCTTGCCCACAAGAAGCACAGCCCTTCCTCGAGGTACGGCTGCTGCTGCCCAAACCCGAGGCCCGCATCCGCGAGCGCGTACTGGCCGCCATCGGCGACAAGCCGGTGCGCCTTGCCCGCATCACGACCAGTTATCAGGGCTCGGGCCAGGGGCTGGCGGACGGTGCCGGCCAGCGCCGGCTCGATGAGCTCTCCCCCACCGAGGTGTTTCGCCTCTGCTATCAGCGTCAGTTCGACGGGGAGCCGGAGGCCGAGCTGGTGGCGTCGTTTGAAGAGATCCTGGAGCAGGTGAAGGAGTCCAGCCAATGAAAATCTTGTCGCTGTCAGGGGAGAATCTGGCCAGCCTGACCGGTCAATTCACCATCGATTTTGCCGGTGGCGCCCTGGGGGCCGCCGGCCTGTTTGCCATCACCGGCAATACCGGCGCTGGCAAGAGCACCCTGCTCGATGCCATCTGTCTGGCGCTCTACGACGAGATGCCGCGCTTTATCGCCAATCGCAAGAATGTCGCCGAAGTGGGCCGCATGGATGACGAGGAGAAGCTCAAGGCCAACGACGTGCGCGGCATCCTCAGCCGTGGTCACGCCAGCGGTTTTGCCGAGGTGCAGTTTCGCGGCTGTGACGGCCGCATCTGGCTGGCCCGCTGGGCGGTGCGCCGGGCTCGCAACCGCGCCGAGGGGCGCTTTCAGGCCCAGGAGCGCAGCCTGACCGACGTGGCGTCGGGCCAGGTATTCAGTGGCAGCAAGCGGGAGCTGCAGGATCGCTTCGACGAGCTGGTGGGACTCTCCTGGGAGCAGTTTCGCCGCGCCGTCATCCTGCCGCAGGGGGAGTTTGCCGCCT
This sequence comes from Aeromonas sp. QDB30, assembly GCF_027707645.1. Classification (NCBI taxonomy): domain Bacteria; kingdom Pseudomonadati; phylum Pseudomonadota; class Gammaproteobacteria; order Aeromonadales; family Aeromonadaceae; genus Aeromonas; species Aeromonas sp. QDB30. Next base: position 51,116 of record NZ_JAPCIY010000010.1, read on the forward strand.
TCCTCAAGTCGAGCGCCGACGAGCGTTCGGCCCTGCTCGAACGGATGACCGGCACCGAGCTCTACTCCGCCATTTCGGTCCAGACCCATGAACGGGCGCGGGAGGAGCAGCAGAAACTTGCCGCCATCAGCCAGCGGCTCGGCGACGTGGCGCTGATGGACGAGGTGACCCGCGAGCAGTGGGTGAGCCAGCAGGTCAACCTCGCCACCAGCCTCAAACACGAGCAGCAGCAACAGCAGCTGATGCAGTATTTGCGCGATCTCAACGGCCGCATCGCCGCCCAGCAGCAGGCCTGTGAGGAGGGGGAAGTGGCTCTTGCCGCAGCCGAGGCGGCCCACGGTGCGGCCGCCCCCGAGCGCGAGGAGTTCGCCCGCGCTGAGCAAGCCCAGGTGGCCCGCGCGGATCACGACGAACTGGCTCGCCTCACCCTGGAGGTGCAGCAGCAGGAGAAGGCGCAGGCCGAGCTTGGCCCTGAACTTGGCAAGCTGGAGGAGAAGACCCAGCAGAGCGCCCTCACCGAACAGCAACTGCTGGCGGAGAAGATCGCCGCCGAGCGCGAGTGGGGCGCCCTGCAGCCTGAACTCAAACGGGCGCAGGAGCTCGACACCCGCATTCGGGAAAAGCAGCAGCAACTGCAGAAGATCCAGCAGGAGGGGGCGCAGGAGCGGGAGGTGCAGCTCACCCTGGAGCAGGGCTGGCGCCAGCAGTGCCAGCAGGTGGAGCAGCTCAAGGGCCAGCACCAGCAGTGGGGTGCCTGGCTTGAGGAGCACAAGGAGCTGGCGCCGGTGGCCCGCCAGTGGCAGCCCCTGCTCACCGCCATGCAGGATTGGGCCGAGGATGCCGACAGGCTGCAGCAACTGCTCACCCTGCGCGAACACAAGCTGCGCGCCCTCAGGCAGTTGCAACATCAGCTGGAACAGGGGCAGCAGGAGCGCGACTATTGGCAGCGCGAGCAGGAGCGACTGCAGCAGCAACAGCACGAGCTGCAGGAGCAGCAGTGGGAGGGGCGTCTGGCCAAGGCGCAGGAGCAGTGGCAAGGGCAGACTGAGCAGCTGGGCCAGCTGCGCCAGCTGTTGGAGCTGGCGGACTATGGCCGCAATCACGGTGAGCAGCATGGTCGCCTGCAGCAGGAGATCGCCCAGCTGGAGCAGGCGCTCGGCAAGCTGGCCATCCTCGGCGACGAGCTGACGCCGGCCCGCGAGCGGCTCGCCCTGCAACGGGACGAGGCGCGCCATGCGCTGGAGCAGTCCCGCGCCATCGCCAGTTTCGAGCAGCATCGCCACATCCTGCGCGACGGTGAACCTTGCCCGCTCTGCGGCGCCGAGGAGCACCCCTATCACCAGAGCCAGCCACAGGTGGCCGGCATTCTGGGGCAGTTGGCGGAGCGCGTCCGCAGCCTGGAGCTCGAGTGGGAGCGGCTCAATCACCAATACATTCAGTGCGAGAGCGAGCGCCAGGAGCTGGCCCGCCAGCTGGCGGTGCGCCAGCAGCATCTGCCTGAGCTGGAGACGCGCGCCGAGCAGCTGACCCAGCGCTGGCAGCAGCTCGGCGGTGCCGAGCTGCTGGGCCATCCGCTGCCGCTGCGTCAGAGCCCGATCGAGTGGAACGAGTTGATGAGTACCCTGCTGGGCCGTGGCCAGAGCCTGGAGCAGGGGCTGGCCCGTAGCCAGCAGCAACTGCGCGAGGCCCAGCAGGGGCAGCAGCAGTTGCAGGCCGTGCGCCAGCAGCTGAGCCAGCTGGCCAGCCAGCACCAGCAGTTCGAGCAGCAGTGGCAGGAGGCCGATCGTCAGCGCATCGCCCTGGAAGGGGAGGTGAAGGGGATGGGCGAGCAGGAAACGACCCTGCGCCAGCGCCTTGAGCAGGGGGGCAGCCGGCTCGACGAGCAGATGGGAGGCCAGCCCTGGCGTCAGTGGCTGGGCAGCCAGCAGTGGCGCGAGTGGCAGCGGGCCTGCGAGGCCTGGCTGCACGGCCAGAGCGAGTGGGAGCGGCTGACCGGCGAGATTGCCAGCCTCACCCCGGCCCTGAGTGCTCAGGAGGCGCGCCTGCAGACCCAGCGTGAGCTGCTGCACAAGCTCGAGCGCGACTACAAGGAACATGAACAGCAACGGCAGGGGCTGGTTACCAGTCGTGCCACCTGTCTGGGGGGGGAGGAGATTGCCCTGGTCGAGAGCCGCTGGCAGCAGCGGCTGCAGCAACTGGCCAGCGAGCTGGAGACGATGCAGGGGGCGGCCCGCATCCTGCGCGAGCGCCAGACCGAGCTCAAGACCCGTCTCAGCCATCTGGAGCAGGAGAAGCAGGTGAGCAGCCGGCGGCGACGGGAGGTGCTGGGGCGCTGGGCTGCCCACGCCAGCAGCCTCGGCATCGCCGAATATGATCTGCGCCGCCTGCTGGCCATGAGCCCGGATGAGCTCAAGGGGCGCCGCGCCGCCTTGCAGGCGCTGGAGGATGCCCGCGCCGAGGCGCGTACCCGTTTGACCGAGCGGCAGCGGGCGCTGGCGCTGGAGGAGAGCAAGCGGGATCGTTACCGCGAGCATCACCCCGAGCTGGCCGCGTTGGCGCCAGAGGAGCTCGCCAGCCGGCTGACGGCGCTGGAGGCGCACTGCCGCGCCCTCGACGAGCAGCTGTTCCAGTGCAAGAGCACGCTGGCACAGGCGGAGGCGGCGGCCCTCAAGGCGGGCACCCTGCAGGAGGAACTGGCCGCCCAGCAGGCGGTGGCGGATCACTGGCAGCGACTCTCCGATCTCATTGGTTCGGCCAGCGGCGCCAAGCTGCGTACCTTCGCCCAGAGCCTGACCCTGGAGCGGTTGCTGCTGGAGGCCAACGCCCAGCTTGCCGAGCTCTCCCCTCGCTATCGACTGGAGCGGGTGCCCGGCACCGATCTGGCGCTGCAGGTGGTGGATCTCGACATGGGGGACGAGGTGCGCTCGGTGGACTCCCTCTCCGGCGGCGAGAGCTTCCTGGTGTCGCTGGCGCTGGCGCTGGCCCTCTCCAGCCTGTCGTCGCGCCAGACCCAGGTCGAATCGCTCTTTATCGACGAGGGCTTCGGCACCCTCGATCCCGACAGTCTGGATCTGGCGCTCGCCAGCCTCGATTCCCTGCAGGCGGCCGGCCGCCAGATCGGGGTCATCTCCCACGTGCAGACCCTGGTGGAGCGGATCGGTGTGCAGGTGCGGGTGGAGGCCCTCGGTGGCGGTGAAAGCCGGGTGGTGTTGCCCGGCTGACGACGTGTCGCCCATGACCCTCCATGAGCAAAAAGGCCCCTGTCACAGGGGCCTTTTTGTTGGTGTGCAACCCGTTGCTGGTTATTTGCGCTCGGGCAGCATATTGGTCAGGGTGTTGTCCTTGAGCACATGGTGGTGGTAGATGGCTGCCGCTGCGTGCAGGGCAATCAGAGCATAGCCAATGTTGGCCAGCGTCTCGTGCAGCTCCTTGATGGTGCCCTTCAGGCCGTCATCGGGGGCGATGAGGGCGGGGAGCGCCAGGCCGAAGAAGGGAATGGGCTTGCCCCCTGCGCTCAACAGCAGCCAGCCCAGCAGCGGGGTGAGGATGAGGAAGCCATAGAGCGCCAGATGGGCGAGCTTGGCCAGCGTGAGCATCAGGGGGGAGAGCTCGGGCACGATACGCGGTGAAGGGCTACCCACGCGCACCAGCAGGCGCACGACCACCAGCGCCAGGATCAGCAGACCCACCATAAAGTGAAACTCCTTCATCAGGTCGCGTCCGGCCGACCCTTTGGGGAAGATGTCCCTGAACTCCATCAGGCCGTAGACGGCGATCATCAGCAGCAAGGTCAACCAGTGCAGCCCTATGCTCAGGCTGCCATAACGTTGTTCGGAATTTCTCAGCATCGTTGTCTCCTCGCCACTTAAGCGGCTTATCTCTTTTCATCCCGTCTCATATCGAGCCAAAGGACCCGCAGGTATCCCTCTTGAGGGTACTCGGCTTGCTTATGCCCGTGTTGATCTCGATAACATTTCTGCCTGTTTGCCGTCATGCTGACCTGTGCGGGAGCCCATGGAGTATCGGGAGATGGAAGGGGCAAAAAAAAACCGAAGCACCAGGCTTCGGTTTTTGGCGGTCGCTGGCGTCAGGCCAGGGCGCATTATTTCTTGATGCGGATCACCGGGGTTTCGCCCACGGTCACGGCGCCAGTCATCTTCACCAGCTCTTTGATCTCGTCCATGTTGGAGATGACCACAGGTGTCAGGGTAGACTTGGCTTTGGCTTCCAGAACGGCCAGATCGAACTCGATGATGGTGTCACCGCGCTTGACCTGTTGACCTTCCTGAGCGATACGGGTGAAACCTTCACCCTTCAGCTCGACGGTGTCGATACCGAAGTGAACGAACAGCTCGATACCAGAGTCGGACTCCAGAGAGAACGCGTGGTTGGTCTCGAAGATTTTGCCGATGGTGCCGTCGCACGGAGCAACCATCTTGTTGCCGGCCGGCTTGATGGCGATGCCGTCGCCGACGATCTTCTCGGCGAAGACGACGTCAGGCACATCTTCGATGGGGACGATTTCGCCGGACAGCGGAGCAAAGATTTCGATGCCGCCAGTGTCAGAACTGTCGTCGGAAACCAGTTTCTTCAGTTTGTCGAACAGACCCATAGTAAAAGCTCCTAGAGATGATTGTCGCTGTTTGCAGCCGATCTTAGCAGACTGCCTTCTGCTTAATAAAGTTATCTACGCACGCTTCGATTTCGGCGGCGGTGGCAAAGCTCAGCGCCTGGTCGGCCATGGCCTTCACATCTTCGAAGTTGGTGTTGCGGATAAGCTTCTTGATACGCGGTACAGAGATGGCGCTCATGGAGAACTCATCCAGACCCATACCCAGCAGCAGCAGGGTGGCGCGTTCGTCACCAGCCAGTTCACCGCACATACCGGTCCACTTGCCATTGTCATGGGAAGCGTCGATCACCATCTTGATCAGGGTCAGGACGGAGGGTGACAGCGGGTTGTACATGGCGGAAATCATCTCGTTACCACGGTCGACAGCCAGGGTGTACTGGGTCAGGTCGTTGGTACCGATACTGAAGAAATCCACTTCCTTGGCCAGATGATGAGCCATCACGGCCGCGGCCGGGGTCTCGATCATGATACCCACTTCGATGGATTCATCAAAGGCTTTGCCTTCGGCACGCAGTTCGGCTTTCAGCGTCTCCACGGTAGCCTTCAGGCTGCGGAACTCTTCGACGGAGATGATCATCGGGAACATGATGCGCAGTTTGCCGAAGGCAGACGCACGCAGGATGGCCCGCAGCTGGGCGTGCATGATGTCGGTGCGATCGAAGAAGATACGCACGGCACGCCAGCCCAGGAAGGGGTTCATCTCTTTCGGGAAATTCATGTAGGGCAGTTCTTTGTCGCCGCCGATGTCCATGGTACGGACAATGATCGGTTGATCCGGCATGGCTTCGGCCACTTCCTTGTAAGCCTTGAACTGCTCGTCTTCGGTCGGCAGCGCGTCACGGTCCATGAACAGGAACTCGGTACGGTACAGACCCACGCCTTCGGCGCCGTTGCGGATGGCACCCTCGGTATCCTTGACGGTCCCGATGTTGGCGCACACTTCGACCTGGTGGCCATCCAGAGTAATGGCAGGCAGGTCTTTGAGCTTGGCCAGCTCGTCCTTCTCTGCCTGGAACTGGGCCTGGAACTTCTTGGCTTCGTTCAACTGGTCGGCGGTCGGGTTGATGATGACCTGGTTGTTGATCGCATCCAGCACCAGCATGTCACCGTTCTTGACGCGCTCGGTGATGTCGTTGGTGCCCACGACGGCCGGCAGCTCCAGGGAGCGGGCCATGATGGAGGTGTGGGAGGTACGGCCACCGATGTCGGTGACGAAGCCCAGCACGTATTTCAGGTTGATCTGAGCGGTTTCAGACGGGGTCAGGTCTTTGGCGACCAGGATGACCTCTTCGTCGATGGTGCTCAGGTTGACAACGGCGATGCCCAGTACGTTCTTGACCAGACGGGTGCCGATGTCACGGAAGTCGGTGGCGCGCTCACGCAGATAGGGGTCATCCAGATCGGCCATCATCTTGGCGTACTGTTCGATCACCTCGTGAACGGCTCTGTCGGCAGAGGCTTTGTGTTCTTTGATGAAGGATCTGATATCCCCTTCCAGCTCTTCATCTTCGAGCAGCATGATGTGGCCTTCGAAGATGGCCTCTTTTTCTTCACCGAAGGTGCGACCGGCCATCTCTTTGATGGCTTCCAGCTGTGCGGCTGACTTGGTGCGGGCTTCGAGGAAGCGGTTGATCTCGGCATCAATCTGTTCGGCGGGAATCTTGCCTTGATTGATAACGATTTCATCTTCTTTCAGAAGAAGCGCCTTACCGAATGCGATACCGGGGGACGCAAGAATGCCAGATATCATAATCCTTCCTATTAAAACGACTGTGGGGGAGGAATAAAGCTGGATTACTCCAGCTCGTCCATCAGGGCAACCAGCTTCTCAACGGCTTTCTGAGCGTCCGGGCCGTCAGCCTGGATGGTCACGTTGGTGCCTTTGGTCAGACCCAGGGTCTGGAGCTTGAACAGGCTCTTGGCGCTGGCGGATTTGCCACCGGAGACCACAGTGATCTCGCTTTGGAATTCTTTGGCTTCTTTCACGAACTGAGCTGCAGGACGGGTGTGCAGGCCGTTTTCAGCAGTAATAACAACAGACTTCTCGTACATGGTTTCACCCCATATTATTGATATTGTTTGGAGAGATGGTCGCCAATGAGGCTTCCTGTCTCACCGTGTCAGTATGGATATGTTGTAAAGTAACGAAATCAGACCTGCAATGGTTTAATCCAGGTCAATTTTCTGTGCAGTATTCGGCGTTGTGGCCAGGTATTTTTTCGCTATCAGGCTGCAAGCCGCGTCAGGCCTGGCCTGAAATTATTTTATAACGAAAAATAACACTTTGTTACCTTGTGATACCTTGCCAGCAAACACCTCGTGACGCCGCACAGGATATGAGATTTATCACAGAATGTCTGCTTTTTTTGTCATATCCAAGTTTGTTATTTTACCCCAAAAAATAAGGGGCCGAGTGGCACTGGTGGCTAGAGAGTTTAGCGCATAATGAAAACGGCGCTCCGAGGAGCGCCGTCGTTTTGGTGTTGGCTGATCAACTACTGCTGCAATTCCTGCTCGCTGAACACACCGGCGAAGAGGGCGCTGGAGAGGTAACGCTCGGCGGCGCTCGGCAGGATGACGACAATCGTTTTCCCTTCGAACTCCGGCTGCTCGGCCAGACGGTTGGCAGCGACCACGGCAGCGCCGGAGCTGATACCGGCCAGGATCCCTTCCTCTTCCATCAGGCGGCGGGCCATCTCGATGGCTTCGTCACTGCTCACCTGCTCGACGCGGTCCAGCAGGCTCAAATCCAGGTTGCCCGGGATGAAGCCGGCGCCGATGCCCTGGATCTTGTGCGGACCCGGTTTGATCTCTTCACCCGCCAGTTTCTGGCTGATGACGGGAGATTCGCTGGGCTCGACCGCCACGGAGACGATGGCCTTGCCTTTGGTCTTCTTGATGTAGCGGGAGACCCCGGTGATGGTGCCGCCGGTACCGACGCCCGCCACGAACACATCCACCTCGCCATCGGTGGCGTCCCAGATCTCGGGGCCAGTGGTCTGCTCGTGGATTTCCGGGTTGGCCGGGTTTTCAAACTGTTGCAGCAGCACGTACTTGCCCGGCTCGGATTCGAGGATCTCGTTGGCCTTGGCGATGGCGCCCTTCATGCCGAGGGGACCTTCGGTCAGTACCAGGTTGGCACCCAGGGCCTTGAGCAGCTTGCGGCGCTCCAGGCTCATGGTGGCCGGCATGGTCAGGGTGATGGGATAGCCGCGGGCCGCAGCCACGAATGCCAAGGCAATGCCCGTGTTGCCGCTGGTGGGCTCGATGATCTCCTTGCCCTTGGTCAGCACGCCGCGTTTCTCGGCATCCCAGATGAGGTTGGCACCGATCCGGCACTTGACGCTGAAGCTCGGGTTGCGGCTCTCGATCTTGGCCAGCACGCGGCCCTTGGTAACACGGTTGAGACGAACAAGCGGGGTGTTGCCTATGGTCTGGCTGTTGTCCTCAAAAATTTTGCTCATGGTGCTATCCCTGTGTTTGTTAAGGCGATGAAACAAGATTACCCTGTGGTTTCTGAATGAGAAGTGACGAATCGTTATAACAATATGTTATTACAACATATAGAACTTATTCTCTCTTGCCGAGGGGGCTCCCGCTGCCTGGGCATCCAATGGAAGGGATCTCATGGGATTTGCAGGAAGCGACCGCTATCTCGCATCACAGGCACTGAAGATGGCCGTCGATGCCGCCATCGTGCTGGAGAAGCCGCTGCTCATCAAGGGTGAGCCCGGTACGGGCAAGACGGTGCTGGCGGAGGCGGTGGCCGAGTCCCTGGGCGCCGAGCTCATCAGCTGGCACATCAAGTCCACCACCAAGGCCCAGCAGGGGCTCTACGAATACGATGCCGTCGCCCGGCTGCGAGACTCCCAACTCGGCGACCCCAGGGTAGGGGAGATAGGCCACTACATCCGCCGGGGCAAGCTGTGGCAGGCCTTCAGCGCAGAGCAGCGGCCAGTGCTGCTTATCGATGAAATCGACAAGGCGGACATCGAGTTTCCCAACGATCTGCTGCTGGAGCTGGATCGGATGGAGTTCGATGTCTACGAGACCGGCGAGCGCGTGAAGGCGCGCCAGCGACCCGTGGTCATCATCACCTCCAACAACGAAAAAGAGCTGCCGGACGCCTTCCTGCGCCGCTGTTTCTTCCACTACATCCGCTTCCCCGACAAGGCCGAGATGCAGGCCATCGTGAAGCTCCACTACCCAAACCTCAAGGAGCGGCTGCTCGACGAGGCGATGGAGCTCTTCTTCGAGCTGCGCGAGGTAGAGGGGCTGCGCAAGAAGCCGTCCACCTCGGAGCTACTGGACTGGATCCGGCTGCTGTTGGCCGACGATATCGCCCCCGAAGCCCTGCGCACCCGTGAGCCCGGCAAGTTGGTGCCCGCACTCTACGGTGCCCTGCTCAAGACGGAGCAGGACTTGCACCTCTTCGAGAAGCTCGCCTTTCTGGCGCGCCGCGGCGGCTGAATGCTCATCGACTTCTTCCTTCACCTGCGCCGCCACAAGCTTCCTTGCAGCCTGCGCGAATTGCTCGACCTGCACGCGGCGCTGGCTGCCCAGCTGGCCAGCCTCGACATGGACGAGTTCTACCAGCTATCCCGCTGCCTGCTGGTGAAAGACGAGGCTCACTATGATCGCTTCGATCGCGCCTTCGCCGAGTATTACGAGGGGTTGGCCGCCATCCCCCTGTTGCCGGAGAGCCTGCCTGACGACTGGCTGCGCCAGGAGTTCGAGCGGCTATTGAGCGCCGAGGAGAAGGCGTTGCTCCAATCCCTTGGCGGGCTGGACAAGCTGCTGGCGACCCTCAACCAGCGCTTGAACGAGCAGAAGGAGCGTCACGCCGGCGGCAACAAGTGGGTCGGCACCGGGGGCAGCAGCCCGTTCGGTCACGGCGGCTATCACCCGGAAGGGATCCGCATGGGGGGAGAGGACCAGCACGGGCGGGCGACCAAGGTGTGGGAAGCGCGCCACTTTCGCAACTTCAGTGACGACTCGCCCCTGGGGCAGCGCGCCATCCAGCTCGCCCTGCGCAAGCTCAGGCGCTGGGTGCGCCGGGGCAATCTCGACGAGCTGGATCTCGACGACACCATCCAAAGCTCGGCCAGGCAAGGCTGGCTCGATGTGAAGCTGCGGCCCGAGCGCCACAACGGGGTCAAGCTGCTGGTCTTCTTCGATGTGGGGGGCTCCATGGATGCCCATGTGGCCGAGGTGCAGCGCCTCTTCTCGGCCCTGCGCCACGAGTTCAAGCACCTGGTGTTCTTCTATTTTCACAACTGCCTCTACGACTTCGTCTGGCAGGACAATGCCAGGCGCCTTGATGATCGGTTCGATACCCTGCGGCTGCTGCGCACCTACGGCAGCGACTACAGGGTGATGGTGGTGGGGGATGCGAAGATGGGCCCCTATGAAATCACCTGGCCAGGTGGCAGCGTAGAGTACTGGAACGAGGAGCCCGGCCAGGTGTGGCTCGGGCGCCTGCAACAACATTTCCCCAAGATGGTGTGGGTCAATCCGCTGCCAAGGCAGGAGTGGCTGTGGCACCCCTCCATCAAGTTGATGAACGAATTGATCGGCGGGCGGATGCACCCGCTGACCCTGGCGGGTCTGGCTGCGGCCATCGACCAGCTGTGACCCTCTGAACCCTAAAAAACAGACAAGCCGGGATTGCACCCGGCCAGGAGCAAAGATGACCTCTATCGTAATCAGTGGCTCAGGCCTCTATACCCCTCCCTTTGCCGTCAGCAATGAAGCGCTGGTGGCGGCCTTCAACCAGTATGTGGATCTCTACAACGAGGAGAACGCCTCCGCCATCGATGCAGGGCAGCTGCCTGCCAAGCAGCACTCGAGCTGCGAGTTCATCGAGAAGGCCTCCGGCATCAAGAGCCGCTATCTGGTGAGCAGCGAGGGGGTGCTGGATCCCGACATCATGCAACCGCTCATGGCGGAGCGCCCGGACGATCAGCCCTCCATCATGGTGGAGATGGCGGTGGCGGCCGCCGAGCAGGCGCTGATCGCCGCCGGTCGTGAACCGGGGGAGATCGATCTTGTCATCGTCGCCGCCTCCAACATGCCGCGCCCCTACCCGGCGCTGGCCATTGAATTGCAGCACTATCTCGGCGCCAGCGGCCTGGCGTTCGACATGAACGTGGCCTGCTCTTCCGCCACCTTCGGGATCAAGACCGCCGCAGACATGCTGGCGGCAGGCACCGCCCGGCTGGCGCTGGTGGTCAATCCGGAGATCTGCTCGGGTCACCTCAACTTCCGCGATCGGGACAGTCACTTCATCTTCGGCGACGCCTGTACCGCCGTGCTGCTGGAGCGGGAGGCCGATTGCCAGGTGGCCAACCCCTGGCAACTGGTGGCCAGCAAGCTGGTGACCCAGTACTCCAACAACATCCGCAACAACTTCGGCTTCCTGAACCGGCTCAGCCCGCGCACCCGCTACGGCGACGACAAGCTGTTCCGCCAGCAGGGGCGCAAGGTGTTCAAGGAGGTGCTGCCCCTGGTGTGCGATCAGATAGCCTCCCAGCTGGCGGAGCAGGGATGGGCGGCCGATGGCTTGAGCCGGCTCTGGCTCCATCAGGCCAACCTCACCATGAACCAGTTCATCGGCCGCAAGTTGCTGGGCCATGACGCCAGCCAGCAGGAGGCGCCTGTCATCCTCGACCGCTACGGCAACACCAGCTCGGCGGGTTCCATCATCGCCTTCCACCTCTTCAACCAGGATCTGCCGAGCGGGGCTCGCGGGGTGCTCTGCTCCTTTGGGGCCGGTTACTCCATCGGCAGCCTGCTGCTGCGGCGGCGCTGAGCACCCTGTTTTGCCCATAAAAAAGCCACCCGGGAGGGTGGCATTTTTCAAGCAGGTTCGATGGTCAGCACCTGACATTGCGGTTCTTTTATCTGAAATCGCACGTTCACATCGAACAATCTGACACCGTACACCTTGTCATCCGGCTTGCCCTTCTTGTAAGCAGGGCGGGGATCCTGAGCCAGCACCTCCCTCACCAGTTCACGCAGCTCCGGGTGGGCCTTGAGCCAGGGGGCGAGCTGCTGCTCGGCCTGGGCGCTGAAGCTCACCGCCAGCGGCGGGGTGGGGGCATCGGGGGCGAAACCGCCACGGGCGTGGGGCAGGCTGTCGGCATAGGGGACATAGGGCTTGATGTCGACGACGGGGGTGCCGTCGAGCAAGTCCACGGCGCCCAGCTCGAGCCAGAGTTTGCCGCGCTCACGTCCCACCCCGTGCAGCTCGACCACGGAGAGGCCAAGGGGGTTGGGGCGGAAGGTGGAGCGGGTGGCAAAGACCCCGACCCGCTCGTTGCCGCCGAGGCGCGGCGGGCGCACCGTCGGGTGCCAGCCCTGATCCATGGTCTGGTGAAACACGAAGCTGATCCAGAGATGGGAGAATTGCTCGATGCCGCGCAGCACATCGGGCTGATCATAGGGAGGAAGCAGTTCGAGGCGGGCGCGAGCCGCGCTGACCAGACCGGGCTGGCGGGGTATGGCGAACTTCTCCTTGTAGGGAGAGCGGATGATCCCTAGGGTATCGATATCGAACTTCATGGCGGATCCTGGCTGAAAACCCGGGCAATGTAGCACAGGCACGCCGAAAACGCAGGGGGAGCACCAGGACGCAGCCCCTGTGATCCCGATCCCAGACCCGGTGCCCGGGGGCTGTGTCCTGGTGCCAACTTGCGTAGGGTGGGGCGGCAAAAGGGGTGGCGGGGGAGCGGGCAAGGAGCCTGCTGCCCGCACCATGACGATATGCCTGGCGGCATCAGGGTGTGCCTGGGACGTGTGCTCACCATGCCAGGCCATGGCCGTTTCGGCTGCCCGTGGAGGGGCTGCAAGGAGAGGGCGCCATAGAGGAGAGACAGGGATGAAATTGTTGATTATCGGCGGCACCGGCTTTCTGGGTCGCCACCTGACCACGCTGGCCCTGGATTGGGGGCACGAGGTGACGCTGTTCAATCGCGGCCACCGCCAGCACCCGGATTGGCGGGAGCTGACCCAGCTTCACGGGGACAGAGACGGGGACCTGGCCCCCTTGCGGGGCGAGGGGCGGCACTGGGATCTGGTCATCGACACCTGCTGCTATCGCCCCGAACAGGCCGAAGGACTCTCTGACGCTCTGCTGGGGCGCTGTGATCGGCTCATCTTCATCTCCACCATCAGTGTCTATCGCGATTTTTCCCAACCCGGCATGGATGAGTCGGCCCCCTTGCACGAGATGGCAGGAGCGCCCACCGACTACGGCCCCCTCAAGGTGCTGTGCGAGTCGGCGTATCGTGCCCGCTGGGGAGATCGCCTGTGCACCCTGCGCCCCGGCGTGCTCTGCGGCCCCTTTGACCCGACCGCTCGTCTTGCCTGGTGGGTGAGGCGGGTGCAGCGGGGCGGGCACTGGCTCTTGCCGGGGCAGGGGGAGGACAGGCTGCAATACCTGGATGTACGCGACTGCGCCGAGTTCGTGCTGCGGGCTGCCGAGCAGCGACTCGCTGGGTGCTTCAACCTGATCAAGCCCGGCATTGCACTGAACGACTGGGTGGAGCGCCTCGCTGCCCGGCTGACGCCAGCGACCCCCTTGCAGCTCGAGTGGGCTCCCTGGCGTGACCTGATGGCGGCAGGGGTGGCGCCCTGGCAAAGCTATCCCACGCTGCTGCCAAACGAGCTGCCCGAGTATGCAGGGTATGGCACCATCAGCGCCGAGGCCGCCATCGTCCATGGGCTGAACTTTCGCCCTCTGGAGGAGACGGTTGACGATCTGGTGGTATGGCTTGCCAGCAACCCCCGGGGGCCGCTGCCAGGCATGACCCCTGATGAGGAACAGGCCCTGCGACGACGGGGGGCGCTTCCCCTGTCATCGAATGCGTACTAGCTGACATCATAAAGAAGAGGGCACCCCAGGGTGCCCTCTTCTCATGTGGGGTGTTGATCCATGACGGGCGCTCAGCGCAGCACCGCACCCGCGTCGGCCAGCAGGGTCCTCAGCACACTGCGATGGCAGCGGGACTCCTGTTCGCAGTAGCACCCCACCGAGAAATGGGTGGTGTGGGAGAGGGCGGCCAGCAGGGCCAGATCGTGCCTCGCGGCCGGGGCGGCCATCTCGGCCTTGTACTGCTTGCAGAAGGCGGTCCACCGGGCCGGGGTGTCGGCAGTCTGACCGAGTTTCATGGTCTCGGCGCTGGGGGCCAGATTGGGGAACCAGACGTCGTACCAATCCTGGCTGGCGAACGCCGCTTTGGGCACGCCGCGAGGGGGGCGACGCACGGTGCCGATGCGAAGTCCCTCATCCTCGAGGCGGGGGCTGCCGAGTCGCACGATGGCGATCGCCATGGCAGGACTTACTTCTCTTCGGCTACTTTCAGCGCCTGACCGTAGCAGATCACCTGCTTCAGGCAGCCGGGCACGTCGCTGAACTCGGCGCACTTGTCGAAGCTGACGCCGTTGCCCCCCATGTCCGCCACGCGGCGGCGGGCCAGGGTACGGGCTTCACCGGCATTGGGCACCGCCTGATTGGCATCGCTCTGGCAGGATTCCCCCTCGACGGTGCCGAGGTAGAGGTAGTTGAGGTCGGCGAGCTCGCTCTGCTCGTAGATCCGCACGCTCCCCGGCTTGAAGTACTCGTCGAAGTTTTCCTTGTCCAGATTGCTGTTGAAGGCGAAGTCGGCGCAACCGGAGGCAATCAGGGGCATCATCAGGATCAGGCGTTTCATATCGGCATCTTGTTGGGTGGCGAGTGGGCCATTATAGGGGGCAGTCGCCGATGGCGACCAGCCCCATTTTTAGCCATATCAATGGATTGTAGCGAGACGACCCCGGATCAGGCGGGGGCCAGTCGCCGGTGCAGGCTGCGGTAGTGATCATCTTCCAGCAGCTCCTGGTGGGGGGCACACAAACGGATGCGACCCTCTTCCATCAGGGCTACCCTGTCCATCCGTTCCAGCCCCAGCAGGCGGTGGGAGATGAGCAGCAGGGTGCGATCCGCCCCCAGGGTCAGCAGCAGATCCATGATCTCCCGTTCGGTCTGGGTATCGAGCCCTTCGGTGGGCTCGTCCAGCAGCCAGAGCGGTGCATCGTGGAGCAGGGCGCGGGCGATGCCGATGCGGCGGCGCTCCCCGCCGGAGAGCGGACGCCCGCCATCCCCGAGCCAGGCATCCAGCCCCTGTTCGGCCTGCTCACCCTCATCGCGCAGCAGAGTCCCGAGCCCCACCTGGGTGAGCACCTCGATGAGCCGTTCGTCGCTGGCTCCGGGGGCGGCCAGGGTGAGGTTGCCACGCAGGGTATCGGCAAACAGGTGGACCCGCTGGCTCACCACGGAGCAGGAGGCGCGCAGCGCCTCTTCGCTGTAATCGGTGAGGGGCTTGCCATCGAGCAGGATCTCCCCCGATAGGGCCGTCCACTCCCGGGTCAGCAACCCCATCAGGGTGGACTTGCCACAGCCGGTCTGCCCCAGCAGCGCCAGCTTCTCCCCGGCATGCAGTTGCAGGGTGCACCCTTGCAGCACGGGAGCATCCTGGCCTGGATAGGTGAAATGCAGGTCGTTTATCTGCACGGCACCCCGGGCAGCGGGGGCTTGCTGTGCGCCCCACTCCGGCGCCTTGGCCTCTTGCAGGATCTCGTTGAGACGGCGGGCGGAGGTGAGGCTGGTGGAGAGGTGCTGGAAGGCACCGGCCAGCGGCAGCAGCGCCTCGAAGCTCGCCAGGGTAGCGAACACCATGAGTGCCGTGATGGGGTCAGGGGCACTGCCACCGACGCCGTGACCGGCCAGCCAGAGCATCAGGGTCAGAGTCCAGCCGCTCAGCAACTGCACCGAGAAGGCGGCCAGGCCGCTGACGCGGGCCATGCGGGCCTGGGCCCGGATCAGGGCCTGCTCCGCCTGCTGCAATCCGGTGAGCGCCTCGGGAGCGGCGGTGAACATCTGCAGTTCGGCCTGGCCGTCCAGATAGTCCACCATGCGGGTACGCAGGTTGGACTTCTCGGCGATGAGCTGGCGGCCCGGTGCGCGCCCGGCAAAATAGAAGACCAGGGGCAAGGCCAGCATGCCAAAGAGCAGAATGGCTCCCAGCGTCAGCGCCAGGCGACCATCGAAGAAGGAGAGGAAGAAGACCAGCCCGGCGCAGCTCAGCAGCGCCGCCCCAATGGGGGTGATGAGGCGCAGATAGACGTGATCCATGGCGTCGATGTCGGCCACCAGACGGTTGAGCAGGTCAGCCTGGCGAAAACCGGCAAGGGAGCCGGGGGAGAGAGGGGAGAGCTTTTGCCAGAACCAGACCCGCAGCCGGGTCAGCACCCGGAAGGTGGCGTCGTGGCTCACGACCCGCTCGCCCCAGCGACTGGCGGTGCGCACGATGGAGAAGAAACGCACGCCCCCCGCAGGGGTCATGTAGTTGAAGGTGTCTCGGGTGGCGACCGCCAGCCCGGCGACGGCGGCGGCGGAGAGGAACCAGCCGGAGAGGGAGAGCAGGCCCATGCCGGCCACCAGGGTGACCAGGGCCAGCAGCAGGCCGATGGAGAGGCTGAGCCAGTGCTGGCGATAAAGGCGCAGGAACGGCAATAGATCAGTCATCGAGAGAGTCTCCGAAACCTTGGGATTGCGACAGGAGGCGGGCGAAGGGGCCCTGGGCCTCGCCGAGTGCGGCAAAACGTCCCTGCTCCACCAGCTTGCCGTGCGCCAGCACCAGGATGTTGTCCATCTGGCTGAGCTGATCGAGGCGGTGGGTGATCATCAGCAGGGTCTGACCTTGTGCGGCCTGTTCGAGGGCGCTCATGACGGCTCGCTCAGAATGGCGATCCAGGCTGGCAGTGGGTTCATCCAGCACCATCATCTGGGTCGTCTTGAGCAGGGTACGGGCAAGGGCGATGCGCTGGGCCTGGCCGACGGAGAGGCCGCCCGCCTGATCCCCGACCCGATAGTCCAGCCCTTTCTCGTTGACGAACTCCCAGGCCTGGGCGCGCTTGAGCGCGGATTCCAGCTCGGCGTCGCTGGCGGATGGTCTGGCCAGAAGCAGGTTGTCCCGCAGGGAGCTGTGGAAGAGTTGGGGATTCTGGGAGAGCCAGCCTAGCTGCTGGCGCCACTGGCTGATGTCCAGGGTACGAAGTTCCACTCCGTTGACGCACAGGGAACCGCGATAGGGGGCAAAACCGAGCAGGGCATTGACCAGGGAGCTCTTGCCCGCGCCGCTGATGCCGACCAGGGCGGTGCGCGTGCCGGCTTCCAGCGTGAAATCGAGGGGACCGACCAGCACCTTGCCCTCGGCGCTCAGCACTTCCAGGCTGCGGGCTTCTACCTTGACGGGGCCATCCGCATGGAAGGGGAGCGTCCCGGAGGCGGGTTCGCTCACGTCGGCCTCGAGAAATTCCAGCAGTTGTTCGGCGGCGCCAATGGCCTGTGCCTTGGCGTGATAGTGGGCACCGAGTTCCCGCAGCGGCGCGTAGAACTCGGGGGCGAGGAAGAGCACGAACAGGCCGGTAAAGAGGGTGACCTTGACGCCATAGCTGCCAAAGTTGAGGTGATCGATGTAGGAGAAACCGAAGTAGACGGCCACCAGGGCCACCGCGATGGCGGCGAAGAACTCCAGCACGGCCGTGCTCAGGAAGGCGAGGCGCAGCACCTCCATGGTGCGCTCGCGAAAATCTTCCGATGCATCGCGGATGGCCTCCCCTTCCGCCCGGGTACGCATGAAAAGCTGCAGGGTGCGCAGTCCCTTCAGGCGATCGAGGAAGTGGCCTGAGAGGCGCGCCAGCGACTGGAAGTTGCGGCGGTTGGCATCGGCGGCACCCACCCCCACCAGGATCATGAAGAGAGGAATGAGGGGGGCCGTGCCGAGCAGAATGAGGCCCGCCGCCCAGTTGACCGGGAACACGGAGACCAGGATCACCAGGGGAATAAAGACGGCGATGGCCATCTGGGGCAGATAGCGGGAGAAGAAGTCCTGCATCTCTTCGATCTGCTCGAGCAGCAGGCTGGCCCAGCTACCGGCGGGACGACGCTGGATATAAGCAGGGCCGAGCCTGGCGAGGCGGGTGAGCACCAGCTCGCGGATGGCCTGGCGCACCGCACTGCCCGCCTTGAAACTCGCCACCTCGCGGCCATAGGCCAGGGCCGCCTTGGTCAGGGTCACCAGCAACAGACTGATGAAGAGGGGGGCGGAGTGCTCCGGCGTGGAGCCTTCGATGATGAAACCGTGCAGCAGGCTCGCCAGCAACCAGGCCTGCATCACCATCAGGACGCCCTGACCCAGCCCGAAGGCGATGGAGATGCCGATCCAGCGCCGACCATGGCCCGATTGTTTGCGCAACCAGCCATAGAGATGTTTCTGTCTGTTCTTGTCCATTACCACCCTCCTCAAACGAGTGGCGCAAGACTATCGTCGCCCCCACGGCTTGGCAACCTTGCAGAACCGGGCGGAGGAACATCATTGTGTGAAAAACCAGCTTCATGCTCATTAGTTGGCCGAACAGCTTGATTTATGGCAAAAAATGCGAGGTCGGTGATTGCGCTCGGCGGCAAAATGCATATAGTAGAGGCCACTGACGCGGGTGTAGTTCAATGGTAGAACGGTAGCTTCCCAAGCTGCATACGTGGGTTCGATTCCCATCACCCGCTCCACATTCCAGATAGCGGCACGCGCCGTTGTCCATATCAGCCAGATGGCTGTCTGTCGTGGGGATTCCCCATCACACCAAGCAAGTTTTGATGCCTAGCGGGCATCGTATAATGGCTATTACCTCAGCCTTCCAAGCTGATGATGCGGGTTCGATTCCCGCTGCCCGCTCCAGTCTTCACACAAAAAGCCCACTCCTGCGAGTGGGCTTTTTGTTGTCTGTTTTTTGATGCCGGCGAGAGTGCCAGAGCGGCCAAGCTGAAAGGCGCAGACATGGAAAAGGCGCCACAGGGCGCCTTTTCAACTCGGGAGTGGGGAGGATTACTCCTGCTCCAGCTCGCCGCAGAAGCGATAGCCTTCGCCATGGATGGTGGCGATGATCTCCGGGGTGTCGCCCACGCTCTCGAAGTGCTTGCGAATACGGCGGATGGTCACGTCCACGGTGCGGTCGTGGGGCTTGAGTTCGCGGCCCGTCATCTTCTTGAGCAGCTCGGCACGGGTCTGGATCTGGCCCGGGTTCTCGCAGAAATGCAGCATGGCGCGGAACTCGGAGCGGGGCAGCTTGAACATGTCGCCAGCCGGGCTGACCAGGGCGCGGCTGTTGATGTCCAGGGCCCAGCCATTGAACAGATAACGTTCCACCAGCTTCTTCTCTTCGCCACCGGCGGCCACGTTCATGGTGCGGCTCAGCAGGTTGCGGGCACGGATGGTCAGTTCACGGGGATTGAACGGCTTGGTGATGTAGTCATCTGCGCCGATCTCCAGCCCCAGGATCTTGTCCACTTCGTTGTCGCGACCGGTCAGGAACATCAGGGCGATGTTGTCATCTTCACGCAACTCGCGCGCCAGCAGCAGGCCGTTCTTGCCCGGCAGGTTGATGTCCATGATCACCAGGTTGATGGTGTGGCTGGTCAGGGCCTGGTGCATCTCGTCACCGTTGTTGGCTTCCAGCACGATGTAGCCTTCGGCTTCGAAGATGCTCTTGAGGGTGTTGCGGGTGACCAGCTCGTCTTCGACGATCAGAATATGTGGTGTTTGCATGAGTATTCCCAGATTCTTATCAGTTAATTATCGAAATTTTAACACTCTTTGGCGTTATCCGACCGGTCCTGAAAATTTATTACGTCATCCTGGGTATGAATATCAGGTCGAATCATCGCGAATTTGGTAACTATGTCGGCAAGCATCCCTGTGCCGTACATGGGCTCTCAACAAGTCTGAACAAGAGAAGCCCGGAGAGGTAGTCCATTACAAAAGTTGCTGCATTTTATCAGTTAACAGGCGCATAACAACACTCTTTGCCGTCAGATAGCAACTTTTTAACTCAGCTTTGATATAAGTCAATCCCCGAGTTCGCAGCATCATACTTGGGCTGACCCGCTTTTTCGCCCTTAATAAATGTAATGGGATGTAACATGTGGTTGACATGACTTTGTGGGAAAACTACAGAAAAGTGTGCTTCATCGCCCCCTTTGAGCCCCCCAACTGCCCAGCCTATGCCATTGTCACGGCCTGGAACCCGGCCAGCCGGTGGGTGGGGCTGCGCCGCAATGCCCGTCGCCAGCGAGCCCTTGTCCGGCAAGTGGGCGAGTGTCCCGTCATGGGAGAGGTCTGGGGGAGCGATGAGGATGAGCGCTGGCAGGAGGCGTCGCTGTTGTTGCCGCTTTCGCAGTCAGAGGCGATCCGGCTGGCCGCCCGATTTGGCCAGAATGCCCTCTATTGGGTGTGTGAAGGAGAGCTCTGGCTGGTGCCCGTGTTGCTGGAAGGGACACCCTGTCATCTGGGGGCGCTTGCGTCCCGCTGGCGGTTCAGGCCTTAGGGCTGACATGGCCCCCCGCCATCCGGACAGGGCACCCGGCCGGTGGATTGTCAGCGCCCCGACATGATGAAAGAATGAGCGGACACATTTCACTCCATGGAAGGATGATGATCATGCTGGACCTGCTGCCCGACCTTTGCGATGAACATGGCGATGCCCTTAGGATCGCTGACCCCCTGTTTCAGGACTATGGCGGCAAGGCGCTGTTTTACGGCGAGGCCGTGACCCTCTCCTGCTTTGAAGACAACAGCCTGGTGCGTGATCTGGTCAATCGTCCCGGCCATGGCAAGGTGATGGTGATCGACGGGGGCGGCTCCCTGCGTCGGGCGCTGCTCGGGGATCAGCTGGCCATCAAGGCGGTGGAGCAGGGGTGGGAGGGGATCCTCATCAATGGTGCCGTGCGGGATGTGGGGACGCTGGCGACCCTGGCGCTGGGGGTCAAGGCCTTGGCCCCCTGCCCGGTAAAGACCGAAAAACGGGGCCTGGGCACGCTGGACACCGTGGTCTCTTTTGCCGGTGTGACCATAGCGCCCGGCGACTATGTCTACGCCGACCTCAACGGTGTGCTGGTGAGCGGCGCCAGGCTCCTCTGAACCTCAGAAGTTGAAGCCCACGCCCAGAGTGAGAAAGTGTTCCGTGCTGAAGGCACTGAGTCCGTAATTGGCGGTGATGGCCAGGGAGGGGGTCACCAGCAGACTGCTGTTGAGCTCAACCAGGGTGCTGGCCTTGCTCACCTCCAGTTGCTTGAGCTGGCTGCCGATGTTGAGTGACGGGGAGAGGCGATAGCGCACCCCAGAGCTGATATTGAAGCCGGCCTGTTCGCTGCGCCGTCCCACCGCGGGCCCTGCCTCCATGTAGAGGCTGATGTCATCCTGAAGCGGATATTGATAGCCGGTATTGATGAGCCAGAGGTCGAAGTTGTCGCCCAGGTGGCTCTGGTTGCCGAGCAATACGCCGGAATAGCTTTTGACGTAGAGCGGGTTGTCCGATTCGGTCTGGAGAAAACTCCAGTCGGCGGCCTGAGCCGAAAAGACGAGGCTGGATGCCATTGCGATGACGAGAGACTTGACCATTCGTTTCCCCTCCCTGGGTCCGAACAGGACTACAAGCATGGCACATGCCAGCGGGGAGTAAAGGGAACCCAGATCACAATAAAAGAGTTTTGATTGACGCTGCAGTCATGGTACACAGGCCCCTCACTCCGTGTCGTTACGACACGCTCCATCACGAGGTGAACTGATGAACAACAAACTGATCCTGCTGGCCGCTCTGGCCCTGGGAGGCTGCACCATGACTACGGGCTCTACGCTGGCACAATTGCAGGCATCGACCTGGCAACTGCAAGGGGCGAGCGGTGATACCTTCACCCTGCAGGTCGCCGGTGACAAGGTGGCGGGCAAGGGCGGCTGCAACCGCTACTTTGGCGGCATCACAGAGCAGGGTGACGGCGTGTTGACGCTTGGCGCCATGGGTTCGACGCGCATGATGTGTGCGGGGGATCTGGCCGGCAAGGAGATGAACTACCTGCAGACCCTGGAGAAGGTGGCGAGCTTCCAGATCAGCGGCAAACAGCTGGTGCTAAAGGATGCCGACAAGGCCACCTTGCTGACCTTTGACGCCGTGAAATAAGCCGGAATCTCGTCAAAGGCTGTCGCAGGCGAACCCTGCGCCAGCGTGCAGAAGAATGTGAAAAGGGACGCAATGGCGTCCCTTTTTGTGCCTGATGTCGGGTCATCCCCCTCGCTGGAAGCGAAACCGCTTCTTGCGCCGGTAGGGATAGACATCCTCGAACACCCCCTCCTTGATGTTGCTCTGCAGCATCTTCCAGTAGTTGGCGTCGAAGAGCTCCTTGTGCAACTGCATCATGATCTCCCGCACCTGGGGTTTTTGCAGCAGGAAGGTGGCGAACTCCTCCGGGAAGATGTCGTTGGGTGCCACCGAATACCAGGGTTCGGCGCTCCACTCGTCCTCCGGGTAGCGCGGCGGCGGGATCTGGCGGAAGTTGCACTCCGTCATGTAGCAGATCTCGTCGTAGTCATAGAAGACCACCCGGCCGTGGCGAGTCACCCCGAAGTTCTTGAACAGCATGTCGCCGGGGAAGATGTTGGCCGCCGCGAGCTGGCGGATGGCGTTGCCGTACTCCTCCAGGGCGAGGCGGGTCTGCTGTTCGTCCGCCTGATCCAGATAGAGGTTGAGCGGGATCATCTTGCGCTCGGTGTAGAGGTGTTTGATCACCAGCTTGTCGGCGGTGAGGGTAAGCGCAGAGGGCGCCACCGCCTTGAGCTCGGACAACAGCTCCGGCGAGATGCGATCGAGGGGAAACTCGAAGTTGGTGAACTCCTGGGTATCTGCCATGCGGCCCACTCTATCATGCTGTTTTACCAGCCGGTATTTCTCCTTCACCTGCTCGTGGCTCACCTCCTTGGGCGGGGTGAACTCGTCTTTTATCACCTTGAACACCACATCGTAGGAGGGGAGGGTGAACACGCTCATCACCATCCCCTTGATGCCGGGCGCGATGACGAACTGCTCCCGGCTCTGGGCCAGGTGCTGCTGGTAGTGGCGATAGAGCTCGGTCTTGCCGTGCTTCTGGCAGCCGATGGCGTTGTAGATTTCATAGTCCGGCTTGCGGGGCATGATCTGGCGAAGGAAGGCCACAAAGAGCGCCGGTACCGGGGCATAGACCATGAAGTAGGCGCGGGCGAAGCCGAACACGATGGAGGCCAGCTCCGGCTCGAAGATGACGGTGTCCACATAGATGCTCTGACCGGTGCTGAGCAGGGGCAGGATGAAGGGATAGACTTCTCCCTTCACCCGGATGAGCCCCACCAGATAGGCTCCCTTGTTGCGATAGAACACTTCCCTGAGCAGCTCGATGGCGAAGGGCTCCTCGTGCAGGATGGCCGGGCCGCTCTCTGCCAGATGGCGGTGGATGTCCATGATGTCCCGCTGCTTGTCTTCGAAAGGGAGGGTGAAGCTGTAATCCCCGAGCAGCTGGCTCAGGGTCTGGGGCAGGTGGGAGAGATCGGTGCGATAGATACGCAGCAAGGATCCCAGGTCAGGCTTGTCGCCCCGGCTCACGAAGGGGTGGATATAAAGGTTCTCGTCGCGGATGTTGCGATGGCGGAAGATGCGGCGATAGACGGAATTGAAGAAGGACTCCGCCACCTCGAAGTTCTCGCAGCGGGGCAGGAGATCGCTGAAGGCGCCTTTCACCTGCTTGAGCAGGGCCTGGGTCGGCAGCTGCTCCCCCATCATCTGTTTGATCTGCGCCGTGGTGGCGCCGACATGGTGATCATAGAGGCGGATGCGCTCTCGACCGGCGAGCTGCACCCCCAGCCAGTCGCTGTTCTCGAAACGGCTCTTGCTGCCCTGGGTTATCTCGAGAAAGCGGCTGTAAAACGACTCAAAACGTTGCAGGATCGTCTCGGCGACCGCCTGCTCCAATGGCTGCTGCATCTCTCTCTTCCTTGTGATCTGTCGGGCCCATGGCGTCAGTGCCCTGAGGCGGCGGACTCGCGTCCAAGGCCACTATGGCAACATCCAAACATCTGTTCAAGTGGCAATATTTCGGGATAAACGGTAGATTGCGCCCCTGTTTTGCCGACGGTTCGCCGCAGTTCGCGGCGTCGGCCTCATCCTGGAGAGAACCCGATGAAACTCTATTTTGTGCTGGTGTCGCCCGCCCGTGCCGCCAACGTGGGGGCTGCTGCCCGCGCCATGAAGACCATGGGCTTCGATGCCATGCGACTGGTGGGGAGCCGGGTGCACGAAGAGGAGGAGGCGAGCTGGGTTGCCCACGGGGCGCAGGAGATCCTGACGGATGCGCAAGCCTTCGACACCCTGGAAGAGGCCCTGGCGGACATGGATCTGGTGGTCGCCACCACCGCCCGGCAGCGCGGCCGCTACCAGCACTACCTCACCCCGGCGGACATTCGCGACCAGATCCGGGCCAAGCCCTCCCTCGAGAAGGTGGCCATCGTGTTTGGCTGCGAGGAGTCCGGGCTCTCCAACGAACAGCTTGCCCAGGTGGATCTCATCAGCTACCTGCCTCTCAAGGTCTCATACCCGTCCCTGAACCTGGGTCAGGCGATCATGCTGTATGCCTATGAGCTGAGTCCGCTGCTCGATGACCAGAAAGTGAGCGACGAGCAGGACGTAGCAGAAAATTTCGAGAGTGCCGGGCAGGTTCGCGTGCTGAAATCAAAAACAGCAGAATTGCTTGGTGAACTCGGAGTTTCGCAGGATGAAAAACTGCATCAATGGGTGATGGACCGAGTGCCCATGCTGCCGCAGCGGGATCTCAATATGCTCCATCTGCTCTGCAAAGACCTTGCCCGCAAGTTTGGCAAGGAGGTTTAGGTTGACAGCCCCTCGCCGGGCGCGGTATTGCTAACAACCAGATTCGTTCAAGAGTGTTCGTCATGCAGCTATTCACCAACATCATCACCACCACCATTATTACCGGTACCACCACAGGTGGCACTGGGGCCGGTTGATGCGCTGACGAACAAGCACAGAAATCAGAAAAAGGCCCGTACCCACCCAGTACGGGCCTTTTTTGTTGGATTGTTTTTAGACCTATTAGCAGATCAATTTGCAGGGAATACAGGGAGATAGCGATGAGAGTGTTGAAATTTGGCGGGTCGTCACTGGCCGACGCAGAGCGTTTCTTGCGGGTTGCCGATATCGCGGTGAATACCCACGGCCAATCCCAGGTGGCCCTGGTGCTGTCGGCACCGGCCAAGGTGACCAATCACCTGGTCGCCCTGGTGGAACAGACCAGTCGCGGCATGGATGCAAGCAGTACCCTGTTCGAGATCAACGGCATCTTCTCCCGCCTGCTGGCGGGGCTCAAAGCCGCCTATCCCGCGCTGGATGACAAGGCGCTGCAGGCCCGTCTCACCGCCGAGCTGGATCAGGTCGAGCGGCTGATGCAGGGCATCCGTCTGCTGGGGCTGTGCCCGGACAACGTCCAGGCGCGCATCCTGAGCCGGGGCGAGAACCTCTCCATCGCCTTCATGCACGAGCTGTTGCGTGTGCGCGGCCTTGAGCTGGACATCATAGTGCCCGAGCAGTTGCTGGTCACCGATGGCGGCTACCTCGAAGCCCATGTGGACATCGAGGCCTCCCGGGTGCGCTTCGCCGCCAAGGGCCTGCGCTCTGACTGTCTCTACCTGATGCCGGGCTTCACCGGTGGCAGCGACAAGGGCGAGACCGTGCTGCTGGGCCGCAACGGCTCCGACTATTCCGCAGCCGTCTTGGCCGCCTGCGTCGATGCCGAGTGCTGCGAGATCTGGACCGACGTGGAGGGCTGCTACAACTGCGACCCGCGCCTGGTACCGGATGCCTACCTGCTCAAAACCCTTTCCTATAAAGAGGCGATGGAGCTCTCCTACTTCGGTGCCAAGGTGCTGCACCCGAAGACCATCGCCCCCGTGGCCCAGTTCCACATTCCCTGCCTCATCAAGAACAGCTTCAACCCCCAGGGGCCGGGTACCCTCATCGGGGTCGATCAGGGGGATGACGATCTGAAGGTGAAGGCCATCTCGGATCTCTCCGGCATGTGCATGTTCAACGTCTCCGGTCCCGGCATGAAGGGCATGGTGGGCATGGCCGGTCGCATCTTCTCCGCCGTCTCCCGCGCCGGGGTCAGCATCGTGCTGATCACCCAGTCGTCCTCCGAGTACAGCGTCAGCTTCTGTATCCACAGCTACGACAGCGACAAGACCCGCAAGGTGCTGGAGCGCGAGTTCGAGCTGGAGTTCAAGAACCAGTTGCTGGACCCGCTCGAGATCATGACCGATCTGGCCATCATCTCCCTCATCGGTGACGGCATGCGCACCTCCAAGGGGATGGCGGCGCGCTTCTTCACCTCCCTGGCCCAGGCCTCCATCAACATCGTCGCCATCGCGCAAGGGTCGAGCGAGCGCTCCATCTCCGCGGTCGTGCGCTCCGGCAAGGTGGCGGAAGCCATCAAGGCCTGCCACCAGAACTTCTTTGGCAGCCAGCAGTTCATCGATCTCTTCGTGGTCGGGGTGGGCGGCGTCGGTGCAGCCCTGGTGGATCAGATTGCCCGCCAGCAGCCGGTACTGGCCGAGCAGGGCACCGGCCTGCGGGTGGTCGGCATCGCCAACAGCCGCCAGATGGCGGTCAACAAGGACGGTCTGGCCCTCGCCAACTGGCGTGAACAGCTGGTGGAAGCACAAGGCAGTTTCAGCCTGGAGGCGGTGAAGAAGCTGGTGGAAGAGAGCCACCTCATCAACCCGGTGATCGTCGACTGCACCTCGAGCGAAGCCGTGGCCGTCCAGTACGCCGATTTCCTCGGGGCCGGCTTCCACGTGGTCACCCCGAACAAGAAGGCCAACACCGGGTCGCTGGATTACTACAAGGCGCTGCGCCGCACCGCCCGCCAGACCCGTCGCAAGTTCCTGTACGAGACCAACGTGGGCGCTGGCCTGCCGGTCATCGAGAACCTGCAAAACCTCATCAAGGCCGGCGACAAGCTGCGCGCCTTCGACGGCATCCTGTCCGGGTCGCTCTCCTTCATCTTCGGCAAGCTGGACGAGGGGATGGCCTTCTCCGAGGCTACCCAGATCGCCCGCGGCAACGGCTTCACCGAGCCGGATCCCCGCGATGACCTGAATGGCATGGACGTGGCTCGCAAGCTCCTGATCCTGGCCCGCGAGGCCGGCATGGCGCTGGAGCTCTCCGATGTGGAGGTGGAGCAGGCACTGCCGCCGGGCTTTGACGTGAGCGGCGACGTGGAAGCCTTCATGGCCCGCCTGCCCGAGGCCGACGGCTGGTTCCGCGACCAGTTCGCGGCGGCCCAGCGTGAAGGCAAGGTGCTGCGTTACGTCGGCTCCATCGAGGGTGGCAAGTGCAAGGTGGCCATCAAGGCGGTGGGTGGCGACGAGCCCCTGTTCAAGGTAAAAGACGGGGAGAACGCGCTCGCCTTCTTCTCCACCTATTACCAGCCCATCCCCCTGGTACTGCGCGGCTATGGCGCAGGGACCGAAGTGACCGCCGCCGGTGTCTTCGCCGACGTGCTGCGCACCCAGAACTGGAAGCAGGAGCTGTAACATGAGTTCAGCGATGAACCCGAATGTAGAAATCGGCGGCAGCGTGGTGGCCTATGCCCCGGCCTCCAGCGCCAACCTGAGTGTGGGTTTTGACGTCCTGGGGGCGGCGCTCGCCCCCGTGGATGGCTCCCTGCTGGGTGACCGCGTCCAGGTCAAATCGGCAGAGGTGCCTTTCGCTCTCTCTTCCGTGGGCCGTTACGCCCACAAGTTGCCGGACGACCCGAAAAAGAACATCCTCCACGACTGCTGGGTCGCCTATGGCGAGGCGCTGGAGAAGCGCGGCCTTGGTCTCAAGCCGCTGGAAATGGTGCTGGAGAAGAACCTGCCGGTGGGCTCGGGCCTGGGATCGAGCGCCTGCAGCGTGGTGGCGGCGCTGGAAGGGCTCAACGCCTTCCACGGTGCGCCCCTGAATGAACACGACCTGCTGCTGTTGATGGGGGAGATGGAAGGGAAGATCTCCGGCTCCGTCCATTACGACAACGTGGCGCCCTGTTATCTGGGCGGCATGCAGCTGGTGCTGGAGGAGGGGGGCGTCATCAGCCAGGGCATCCCGGTGTTTGACGAGTGGTACTGGGTGGTCTGCTACCCGGGCACCGTGGTCTCCACCGCCGCCGCCCGCGCCATCCTGCCGGCCCAGTATCGCCGCCAGGACTGCCTCACCTATGGCCGCCGGCTTGCCGCCTTCGTGCATGCCAGCTACAGCCGCCAGGAAGGGCTGGCCGCCAGCGTCTTGAAAGACGTGATCGCCGAGCCTTATCGCGCGGCCCTGATTGAAGGTTTCAACGAGGTGCGGGCCCAGGGGGCCCAGAACGGGGCGCTGGCCACCGGCATCTCGGGGTCCGGTCCCACCGTGTTCGTGGTGATGAAGGATCTGGCCCAGGCCGAACGCATGAAAGAGTGGATGGAAGCGCACTTTGTGCGCAATGAAGATGGATTTGCCCGGGTCTGCAAACTGGACATGGCCGGGGCACGGGTAACAGGAAGCGAGCTATGAATCTTTACAACATCAAGGACAAGAGTGAACAGGTGAGCTTCGCCCAGGCGGTGCGTCAGGGTCTGGGCCGCGAGCAGGGGCTGTTCTTCCCAGAGACCCTGGAGCCGCTGGCCGACGTGGATGCCCTGCTGGATCTGCCGCTGGCCGAGCGCTCGGCCCGCATCCTGAGCCACCTGCTGGGTGACGAAGTGCCGGCTGCCAAGGTGAGCGAGCTTATCGACGCTGCTTTCACCTTCCCGGCGCCCCTGGTGAAGCTCAAAGATGGCACCTATGCCCTCGAGCTGTTCCACGGCCCGACCCTGGCATTCAAGGATTTCGGCGGCCGCTTCATGGCCCAGTGTCTGGCTGCGTTCAGAACCAATGACAAGATCACCATTCTCACCGCCACCTCCGGCGACACCGGTGCCGCCGTGGCCCACGCCTTCTACGGCCTGGAGGGGATTGAAGTGGTGATCCTCTACCCCAAGGGCAAGATAAGCCCCTTGCAGGAGGCGCTCTTCTGCACCTTAGGGGGCAACATTCGCACCCTCGCCATCGACGGTGACTTCGATGCCTGCCAGGCGCTGGTCAAAGATGCCTTCGACGATGAAGGGCTCAAGACCGCCATCGGCCTCAACTCCGCCAACTCCATCAACATCAGCCGCCTGCTGGCCCAGGTTTGCTACTACTTCGAAGCCGTGGCCCAGTTGCCGAAAGCCGATCGCGCCAAGGCGGTCATCAGCGTGCCGTCCGGCAACTTCGGTAACCTCACCGCGGGTCTCATCGCCAAGGCGCTGGGGCTGCCGGTGAAGCGCTTTATCGCCGCCACCAACGCCAACGACACCGTGCCGCGTTACCTGAAAACCGGCCAGTGGGAGCCGCACCAGACAGTCGCGACCCTGTCGAACGCCATGGACGTGAGCCGCCCCAACAACTGGCCGCGGGTGGAAGAGCTGTGCCGTCGCAAGGGCTGGGCGCTGGAAACCTTGGGCTCAGGGATGCGTGATGATGCCCAGACTCGCGACGCGCTCAAACGCCTGCATCAGCTGGATTACCTGTGCGAGCCCCACGGGGCGATTGCCTGGGATCTGCTGAACGAGCAGCTTGGGCAAGACGAGGTCGGTGTCTTCCTCTGCACCGCCCATCCGGCCAAGTTCAAGGAGTCGGTAGACGAGATCCTGAATCTGGATGTACCGCTGCCGGGCCCGCTCGCCAAGCACGCCGCGCTGCCGCTCCTGTCCCACGATCTGCCCGCCGACTTTGGCCGCCTCAAGGCCTTCCTGCTCGGTTAAGCCGTCATGAGACGCTGACGATCCCCCGCTTTTTCGCGAAAGCGGGGGATTTTTTATGTCCGGTATAGGGCGGGTAGCCCGCCCTGATCCCCCTGAAACAAGGAGCACGGCATGAGCCCGCATCCCCTGCGAACCCTGATCGAGACCTGTGACGCCGCCATCTCCCGGCGCGACTTCGACGCCCTGATGGCCTTCTACGCCGAAGACGCCGCCCTGGTGGTCAAACCCGGCATGGTAGTGCGCGGCATTCCCGCCATCTGCCGTGCCTTCAGTGCCATCTCCGATTACTTTGACGGTCAGCTTGAGGTGACCCAGGGGGCCATGGAGGTGATCGAGGGGGCCGACAACGCCCTGGTGATCATGGAGACCCGGCTGCGCTACCCGGGCGGAGAGGGGTGGGTCGATGAAACCCGGCGCGCCACCTATGTGTTTCGCAAAGAGCCCGGCGGGCAGTGGCGCTGCACGGTGGACAACTCCTACGGCACCACGCTGCTGGGGGCGCAGCAGCCCGGCTATCGGCCTGCAACCGACTAGCGCAGTCACACTGGCTCGACGTAGCCAGAGTGCGTGTATAGCGTGCGTAATCAAGGCTCACCATCAAGGCCGTGCAGCCAGACCGGTTAGTCAGATTGAGTAGCCAGATTGAGTAGCAAGAGCCAAGCCATGCAGGCCGGGGAGCCCGAGCCGCACGCAGGGCACCGCTCTGCCTGGGAGGGGGCATCACAGCGCAGCCCACGGCGCAACTCCCCGTTTTGGTTGTGCCTCACAACCTGCTGGCAGAAAGTGCGCCGACAGTGATTGCTGCGACGTTTTTGCACATTTGATTTGCACTCTCGTTGTTATGCTCGCCCCTGGCAGCACAACCCTGTCTGTGGGTCATTTCCGGCCCTCCGTGGCCCGTTGACCCGGTCTGCCGTGGCTGCTAATCAGGGGACTGCTTGACACCCTTCATGGACGAGCAGAGCCGCAGATGCCTCGACGGCGCGGCTTATCGACAACAACAACACCACAGTGCAGGGAGCAAACCATCATGTGGCCGTACCGAAAAATAGTGACCCAGTCCCTCAAAACCCCCCTGATGATCGCCAGGATCATGTTTTACCTGGCCCTGTTATTGGTCTTCCCCCTGCCAATGATGATGCTATCGGACTCTCCGGCGACAGAGATCGGGCGTTTCTCTTACATCCTGGTGACGTTTCCCATCGCCATTGGGCTGATGCTGATATCGAGCCTGATGGCCATCCTCATTGCCATGGTGGAGTCGCGCAACCAGCCGCCACCCCTGGGGCGGTGGTAAGAAGGTCCCTGCCTTTCAAGCCATCCAATGAAAACCATCCCAAGCGGGATGGTTTTTTAATCGGGATTTTTAATCGGGACACCCACCTTTTTGACAGCGGCGTAGCGCTATTCTTGACTTGAAAGGTCGCCGTCGAGGGATGCGCCATGACCATTGCCCGTTCACGTCAAATCAGTCTGCAGGATACGCCTTACTACCATGTGGTCAGTCGCTGTGTGCGGCGGGCGTTTCTGTGCGGGGAAGATGCCCACTCCGGCCAGAGTTACGAGCATCGGCGCCAGTTGCGTATTCCGGTGAATTTGAACAGTGATTCCGGAATCTGTGAACACCATTTCCGGAAAGTATGCGGCCAGGGATTCTGCGAGCAGAAGCTGAGCTTTGAGGGGAGGCATCTTTTCGACTCACCGAACAAGCCAGCAGCCAAGCGCAGCGCGGCAGTTGTGGATCCAGGTCATTGGAGCATGACGGTTCATCTGACATCAGAGTTCGTGCTCTGAGGTGTCCGGAAATGGTGTACACGCAAGCCGGAATCAGCGTTCATTTTAAACCGGAATAGGTGTTCATTTTCGACCGGAATATGCACCAGTGGGTAGTGGACAAGTTGGGCCAATTGTCGCGACTGTTTGCCATCGGTGTGTGTGCCTATGCGGTGATGAGCAATCACTATCACCTGGTGCTCAAGGTCGAGCCGGATACCGCTGCCAATTGGAGCGAGCGAGAGGTGGCCGAGCGTTGGGCGGCGCTGTTCCAGTGGCCGCTGCTGGTACGACGCTGGTATCAGGGGGAATCCCTGATTGAGCCTGAATTCGCTGTGGTGCAACAACTGATAGGACAGTGGCGGGAGCGCCTGCATTCCATCAGCTGGTTTGTGCGGTTGCTCAACGAAACCCTGGCTCGGCAGGCGAATCGGGAAGACGGCTGCAAGGGCCATTTCTGGGAAGGGCGCTTCAAGAGCCAGGCCTTGCTCACCGAATCAGCCCTGCTGGCCTGCATGACGTACGTTGACCTCAACCCGATACGAGCGGGATTGGCCGATCGGCCTGAGCAGAGCGATTACACCAGCCTCAAGCAGCGTCTCGATGGCGAGCAGCCCGCAGCTCCATTGCCACCCTTGTTGCTGCCGTTTGCCAACCAGCGTACATCGAATGGTCTGCCTTATGCCTTTACCGATTATCTGATGCTGGTGGACTGGACAGGTCGTGCCATCAGAGTGGACAAGCGTGGCCATATTCCGTCCCACCTTGCCCCCATCCTGGCGCGGTTGGGGCTGGATGAGATTCGCTGGCTGAAGCAGGTGACGCTGTTTCGGCGCCAGGGCATCAGAGTAGTGGGTGACAAAGAACACTGTCAGCAGTTTGCCCGGCACTGTGGTCAGCGACGATGCCATCAGCCACCTTGTTAATCCGATAGATCCCGTTTTACTCCCTTGGCATTTGTTTGGTGTCAGGCATTGCCATGTCTGAACACGCGACCCCACCGGGTAAATGTCGCTGGTGTACAAGATATTTATCGGGTTCCAGGAAGATCAGTGTGTGATGAGAGATATAGCCAGCCAGATAATGGCTGGCTCAAAAAGGTGGGTGTCCTAGATTTTCTACCTAAGCTGCCTGCTAATGTTGATCGGCTGATTAAAGACGCTGCAATGCCTAAGCTGCCTGCTAATGTTGAGCGGCTGATTAAAGACGCGGCAATGCCTAAGCTGCCTGCTAATGTTGAGCGGCTGATTAAAGACGCTGCAATGCCTAAGCTGCCTGCTAATGTTGAGCGGCTGATTAAAGACGCTGCAATGCCTAAGCTGCCTGCTAATGTTGAGCAGCTGATTAAAGATGCTGCAATGACTAAGTTGCCCGCGAATGTTGAGCGGCTGATTAAAGATGCTGCAATGCCTAAGTTGCCTGATCATGTTGAGCAAATTCTTAAAACTGTTGATGTACTTATTCCGCGTGAAATAAGGGAGTATCAAAAGACACTGAAGCAGTTTGAGGATGTAGTTAACAAGCCGCTCTCTGACTTGAGGAAATAAGGCTTCATGTAATAGAGTGTACAGATATAGTTATCACTTGACACCGGCTTCAAACCGGTGTCTTTTATGCTACTAGGTTAGTAATGATGTTTTTATAAGCCCACAGAAGATCGCTTCCTAGCAGCTCATATCACCTCTTAGCGCCTACTCTTGGCTCTTTGCATCCAACGTCTGTTTAACGCCTTTTCTTGCAGTCATCATATACACAGCAAATAACCCTGTGATACCAGTAACACCTGCCAGTACAAACAAAAAAGCTCCAGATGAATGGCTAAGTACAAATGCTCCTATGAATGGCGCTATAAGCATCGCGCTGTTCTGGATTGCTTGCAGCCGTCCAGCTGCAATCCCAAGGCTTGCTTGAAAATTTTCAGCCAGGTATACATTTGATGAGATCGCAAATCTAGAACTGAAAAGCCCTACAACAAAAAATACTATAGCCAATGATGCCAATTGCAATGTAAAAGGTTCATATAATATGGGGGCGATCAAAATAAACATACACATAGTAATAAAGGCAGGGAATAAGATCTCCTCAATTAGTCCTTTAAGAGAAGAAGACGTAGCATTACGAGCACTCCACAACCCATACAGAAAGTTTCCTATAGCAGATGAAGATACTAATACACCAAGGGCACTTTTATCTAACCCGTTATCTCTAAGTAAAATTGGGAGTTGATTGTTGACCATGAAAACGGCGATAAAAAATATTGCCATTACTATGGCATATGAATTCCAACTTTCATTACTCAATGTTGATGGCTTTGAGCTTGGTGAATTGTCCAGTCCATCTTTAACTGTTGTAGTCTTTATTGTCCAGAACACAATGCAGCCAGCAAGCGTTAATCCACCTGAAATCAACAATGCATATTCGTCACTCCCGAATGACGCGATTGCTCCACCAAGTGCAGGGCCAGTTATCTTTGCTGCACTATTCATCATATTTAGCAAGGAATAGTAGCGAGTTCTGTTTTCCGCTGGTACACAACGAGCACTGATAACTGATATAGCTGGTGTGGCTATGCTATTAAATAGAGATCTAATTACAGCTATTGCCACAAAGATATATAGGTTGCTTGCAGTTAATAGTGCAACAGTCAGCAACGCCCTTAGCACGAGACTCGTACGCAACCAATAAAGAACTTTACAGCCATTAACCAAATTACTAATAAATCCGGTAAATATGATACCTGGCAATAGCATACTTGCGCCGATAATTGCTATCTCCATGCTATCAACTTGAAATCGATACACACATATTGTCAGTATGGCTATATAGTCAATCCATCCCCCGAACACGACCAACCCATCACCCAGTAAAAGTAGCTTGAGACGGTTTGAAAATGAATGAGTTATTTTATCCAAAAGAATACTCCTGCAACTTCATCTGCAATTTGAAGTGGTTTTGAAATTCCATTTTTTTCTCTAAATTCATCAACCGCTAGCTTACATCCTGGTAGATTATAATCATCAATGATGATGAATCCACCATCGGATATTAGGTGATATACGTTATCTAGAACGTCTTTTGTTGAGCTATACCAATCCGCGTCAATTCTTACAACACTAAACTTAACATTAGCAGCTGATAATGATGGTAGTGTATCTTCAAACCAGCCTGGCATGAAAATTATGTTATCATCGAGTAATCCATAACGATTAAAATTTTCCTTTACATCATCAATGCTTGCTAAGCAGTCCAGGTTATATATCGGGAGTGCCTTAGAAAATCGATACCAGAAATGATTTGCAAAAATCCCATCCTGGGTACTGGGAACCGGTAGACCTGAAAAGGAATCTGCTACATAAACCTTACGAGATGAGTTTAGGCTTTTCAGAACTCCAGCCATGTAGATTGAAGTCCCCCCTCTCAAAACCCCACAATCTAATACATCGCCAACAATCTTTTTTTCATTTGTGATTGTTATGGCATCTCGTATATTATTCAATGCGTCAATGCTAACGTATGTATGAATATTTCTAGATCTCTTGGTGTACTGAAGGATTTGAGTCAAGTCTTCTGCGCTGATATTAAGATTGATACCATCGTTCATTAATAAGTCTAGAGTCTTCTTTATTTCGTCCACTTCATCAGGTGTTGCTTTTGGACTATCAGGCTCATAGATTTTGTTTGTTAGCACTTTACTTAATAAATCAAGATACACGAAAACGCCCCTTTAATGTTACTCTAAAATGAGAATGCCAACATTAGCCAACTCTTGACAGAGCAGAACTTTCGACTCTAGGTTTAGGTCGCCAGAGAGCTGACTTGGAGTAAAGCAAACTAATCCACTTGAGCAAATATAATCTATTTCACCCTGACAATAATCAGGAAGAGTTACATTCGAAGGCCTTGAAACAAGCGGTTTTCCTGGGCTGATTGTCGAACTAAAATATATTGATATAGAACCGTCACCAGTTCTAGCTTGTATATCAACACCTTGCCTTAGCCGTAGCTTTGTTGACTCAGTAATCGCATGTGATGCAGCAAGAGTTTCCAGGCGTCTATCGCAGGTCTCATGTTTGGTTGCGCTATATGCGATATCAAAGTCAGCTTTAATTACATCAAAAGGTACTTTCTTTAATCGATCTAAAAGTAGTTTTGTATTTTTATCAAGAAGATCTCGTTCAGTGAATGGATAAATATTCTGTCTGAGTTCAACTATGTGCTCAGACATTAGCCGTAGGTATCCTTCCAGTACTTCAAAAATTTTTATTGGTTGCAAACCAATAGCCATATGTAATGAGTGGCTATCTAAGCATCGTGCAGAATGTGGCGCTCCTGCTGGAATATATAATATATCTCCAGGTTCTAGAATAACCTCAATTGATGGAGCTCCAAGATCGACATCTTTAAAGTTCTGTTGAAGTGGAAGAGTTGGATTATCGATTACCTTGTCCCAAACATGCCAAACTTTACGCCCTTCTAGTTGGACAACAAAAACTTCTGTGGTATCAAAATGCGTATCAAGGCCTGGGAAGTTTGCGCCAGTAAGGAATGGTTTTGCGAAAACATATCCACCAAAAATGTCCTCAAGGCTTTTGCAGATCTTAGCGATGTCACTGTGACGATTATCAAGATCTTCTAGCTTAAGTGTCGCACCAGATTTGAACGCTTCAAGTACGAATTCTCGTTGTGTTGTTGCTTGACCATGATAGGTCGGTATCGTTATTGCCACCCCATCCTTAGTTATTCTAACTAAGTTATGTAGCATGCCCTCTCCAGCAATCAAATAGCGATCAAAGTCAGCCAGGGTGAACATATTGATGAGACTGCTCTCTGCTCTTTGGAAGAGTGGCTTTTTTTCGAAGTAATTATTAAAAAAACTTTCTTGGTCAATAGACCCTATAATTTTATGCAACATTCTATAATCCCCTATTAAAAAAGGATGGTGTATACACACCATCCTTTTTCATACGTTCATATTCAGAACAGTACGTGCTGAACATGTTTCAGTGCAGCCGCAGAAACGAATTTAATATCCTTTTTATTCAGAGTCATTTTTTATTTCCTTATGAAATGAAGGTTGATGAATACCAGGAGCGAAGGCTCCAAACGGCGATTTCAATTTAATGGCCGAGAAGTTAGATGTAAACACCTTCTAGCAGGAAGATGCACGAGTGTTGATTATTTGTAACAAGCGATAATCCGTAGGATGTTGAGTCGAGTAGTGATATTGACTGAGGAAAATGCATATTTGATATAGAAAATTCAAATTCTTTACCAACATTAAGGCAAAAATATTTTTTTGACCCTAAGTGATTACTTATCTGGGTAACAAAAATCAATTGACATCTATATGTGAAATGTGGGTTTCACTATAAATTAGATTAATAGACTTCTTTTACACGTCTTGCGATTACTCAGTGGTTTTAAATCTGGTAAATGAGCTTGGTTATAGTTGTTTTGAAATAAATCAAACATACAAGCTATGTTAGTATCTATTCACCAGGACGGGGTTGACGGCATCAGTTCTGCCGGGATGGGATAATCTGTCTTCTCGATGCACGCCC